>CAJXOV010000150.1 GCA_913057815.1 uncultured Flavobacteriales bacterium | reverse complement strand
TATTCGTCGGCAGCGTCAGATGTGTATAAGAGACAGTGGTAGAGGATTGAACCCACTACTTCAGAATTATTGGATGACTATCCACCCTCCTACTTTATTCTTAGGATTTGCCAGTACTGTAGTTCCGTTTGCATTTGCCATAGCAGGATTATGGAAAAGAGATTATGCAGGCTGGATTAAACCAGCTCTTCCTTGGACATTCTTCTCTGTAATGATATTAGGAACAGGTATTCTCATGGGTGGAGCTTGGGCTTATGAATCACTTACTTTTGGCGGATTTTGGGCTTGGGATCCAGTTGAAAATGCTTCACTAGTTCCATGGATTATTCTGGTGGCTGGTGCTCACATTATGCTAATCAATAAAACCAAACCTAAGAGTTTGTTTTCGGCATTTCTTTTCATTATTCTAAGTTTCATTTTCATCCTTTATTCTACGTTTTTAACCAGAAGTGGGATTTTAGGAGACAGCTCAGTACACAGTTTTGTAGAGAGTGGTATTCTTCCACAACTATTAATTTACCTGCTTTTCTTCGTAGGATTGGCCGTAGCCATGTTGCACAAAGATCCTCAGGAGAGAAAAATATACAGCTGGGCCTCTTTAAGCATTTTCGTTCTCGGAATAGCACTTTATTTATTGGATTCAGAAGCTGTTAGATTTGAATATGCTCCTGCAGCATTCGTAGTTCTATTCCTTCTTTTGTCTTCAGTTTATACTATTAAAGCATACACAAAGCACTACCGGACAGATGAAGAAGAGCCACTAGTAAGCCGAGAGTTTTGGATGTTCATAGGTGGTTTGGTACTATTTATTTCAGCGTTGCAAATCACTATTTGGACCAGTTTACCGGTTTTCAATACTGTAGCAAGTCCTTTCCAAGGACTGTACGCCAATATAGCTAACCTTACAGGATGGGAATGGGCGGCCAGTTTAGCTGAAGGAAAACTATCCATAGGATCTGATGTGATAAATACATACAACAGATGGCAGATTCCTTTTACTGTGTTAATCACATTATTTATAGGCTTTACACAGTTTATGAAATACGGAAAAAATGACGGTAAGAAATGGTTCAAGGCTATTAGCCTTTCTCTTATAATATCGGCTGTCATTACTGCATTTTTCTTATTTATTTGGGGATTTGAGGACAATACTTATCCTTCGAATTATGTGCTGCTGTTTACATCCATTTTTGCAGTGGTAGCTAATGCAGATTATTTCATCAGAGTGTTAAAAGGAAACATTAAAAAAGGAGGAAGTTCTATAGCTCATGTTGGGTTTGGTCTTTTGGTTTTCGGTACTCTAGTTAGTCAGAGTCAACAGGATATTATATCCACTACTAGAACTACAGATATCACTGGCTTAGGTGGTGGAATAAACAATAAGGAAGATCAACTCATGTATAAGGGTGATACTCTTACCATGGGAAGTTACATGACTACCTATACTGGATATGATTCTGATGGTAGAAATGCGTATTACCACATAGATTACTATTCACAAGTGACCAATTCGTTCAAAAAGGATGAAGTAGCTTACAGACTGATAGAGAATCTACCCGTTTTCTTCATTGCAAAGCAAGACCACACCTGCTCCTCTACATTTATAGAAGATATGGAAACGCACTGGTATCCGCTTCCTGCTCCTACAGAATCTCAATTAGATAGAGCTAGAAAATGGAGAGGATTTAACCCGGGAGAAAAAGAGTTTACGCTCTCTCCTAGAATTCAGATCAACGAGACATTCGGGAATGCACCAGAGCCAGATACGAAGCATTACGGTGACAAGGATCTATTCACTTTCTTAAAATTCGCGCAGATAGAAAAACTGAAAACAGATAGTTTAGGGTTTCTGCCAATGAAAGAAACTAAAATACTACTGGGAGACACCTTAAGACTTACTGAAGGGCTTTTAATAGTAGACAGTTTAAGACCACTTGGAGAAGAGAAGGCTATTTTCGGATTCCAACCTTCAGATATCGTGCTTAAAACGTACATGCATTTTTTATCGGAAGAGAAAGACACGCTTCTTACTTCTCGATTTATGGTAAGAGGGAATCAAGCCGTGGGAGAATTAATCACATTAGAAAAAGAAGGATTTAAAGCCACTATCAAGCTTATTCAGCCGAAAGATGGCACAGCAGAAATCACATTAGAACATGCTGAAAAAGCTGATAATTACAGAGATTTCGTGGTAATGAGAGCGGTGATGTTTCCTCAAATTAACATCTTATGGATAGGTTGTTTAATTATGATATTAGGGACTATTATAGCCATCATAGAACGGATTAGAACGAATAGAATAGGACGTAAATCAGCCTAACTTTTAAAGAACCGTATATTCACATTCACAAGCCAATGGCTAAAGATCAAGTGAACTCTGAAATTAAACATATTACATTTATAGGAAGCGGAAACGTAGCCACAGCTATGGCCGAAGCTTTCTTTGAAAAAGGGATAATCATTACTCAAGTCTATAGCCGAAACTTGAGTGCGGCTAATCAACTGGCTGAAAAAGTAAACTCCAGAGGAATAAATAAATATTCCCAGCTTAAAGAAACAGGTCTGATAATAGTAGCCATCTCTGATGATGCTATTACTAAGGTGTTTTCTGAATTAAAAGTCTGTGCTCCTGTAGTTCACACATCGGGTAACACTAATTTATTAGAGAGATATAAAAGCGCAGAAAGCGGAGTTTTCTATCCGTTACAGACTTTCTCTAAGGGGTCGGATACCAACTGGAGTGAAGTTCCCATTTGTATAGAAGCTGCTAATGATGAGCTCTTAAAAAAGCTATTCCGTTTAGGAGAAATCCTGAGTAATAACGTAAAGATTATTACTTCTAAAGAGCGTTCTATCATCCATGCAGCTGCTGTTTTAGCGTGTAATTTCACTAATCACCTAGGAGCACTTTCTCAAGAGGTATTAGAAGAGCACAACTTGAGTATGGATTTATTAAATCCGCTTATTCAAAAGACATTTAAGAACATCACCTCGGGAACAGCTAAAGAAAAACAGACTGGCCCCGCGGTAAGAGAAGACTATGGAACCATAGATTCTCACATGAACATACTAGAAGATAAACCAGAAATCAAAGAGTTATATTTAGCTCTTTCAAAACATATAATAGCATACCATCATGGCCAGTAGTTATAAGGAAAAACTAAAAGACATTACCACATTTGTATTTGACGTAGACGGAGTTTTCACTGACGGAAGTCTAATATTAGTTCCAGGTGAAATGGCACGGGTCATGAATGTAAAAGATGGTTTCGCAGTGCAATTAGCCGTAAAAAAAGGACTAAGATTAGCAGTGATTACCGGAGGAAATAGTGAGATAGTAAAAGCTAGGTTAGAAGGACTGGGAATACCTGAAGTTTACCTCAGCTGCCATGATAAAATGGAAGTTTTCCAAAACTACTTAAAAAAACACAACCTCGATCCATCTGAAGTATGTTACATGGGAGATGATGTTCCTGATTATGATGTAATGAAAATAGCTGGACTATCTGTAGCTCCGCATGATGCATGTGCAGAAGTTAAATCTGTGAGTCATTATATCTCAGATAAAGATGGAGGAAAAGGCTGCGTGAGAGATATACTGGAACAAGCCATGAAAGTAAAAGGTCTTTGGATGAAAGGAACAGAAAGTAACCAATGGTAAATGTCTACCATTTCCAACATAAAAAATTGGTTGAACAAACCCTACCCAGGACCTGAGTCTTATGCTTCTGAAGTAAAGGGTATGTTATGGGCAGGAATAATAGTTTTTCTTGTTCTTTATGTTTTTAGACCATTCGGCATGGGAATGGCCGAAGGTTCTATATTACTAATGTCTTTAGGATTCGGAGCAGTAACTATTGTTATAGGATCATTATATAGTGCTTTTACCTTATTGGTATTAAAGCTTCATAAAGACATAGAATCATGGCAGATTAAGCATTGGATAGTAGATACATTCTTTATGATTGGTCTAATAGGAGCTGGAAATTTTCTATTTCTGTTGATTCGATTTGACGGGATATTTACTTTCGAAGGATTAGGCATTATGTTATTCTACACCCTTTTGGTGGCTATTATTCCATTGGTCATTTTTGGACTTAAGAATCAACTTAAACTTGAAAGAAAACACAATCAAGACGCAGATTCTATCTCAGAAAAAGAAGTTAACTCTACCAGTGAAGATGAAATTATAGCAGTGGAAGCTATGCAAAACTATATTCACATTTATGCTACGGAAAATGGCATTCTAGTAAAACGTACTGAGCGTAGCACATTGTCTTCTTTTCTTAACGACTGTGGTCAAGAAAACGTAATAAAATGCCACCGTTCCTATTTAGTCAATTGCACCGCGGTAAAAAAAGTTACGGGAAATGCTCAAGGTCTTAAATTAGAAATGGCAGCTGTAGAGTGTCCTCTAATTCCAGTTTCCAGATCATACATCTCTCAAATAAAATTAGCTTTAAATCAACTAAATGAAAGCAATTAAACACCTGATATTATTTCTTGTTTTTACGGCTATATCACTAAATGCCAGCGCCCATAATGCTGTAACTTACATTAGTGAAGGAGCCATTATCATAGGAATGGTAGGTTTTTCCGTTTTACTTTTAGGACTAATATTCGGTATAATAGGACTATTTAAAAACAATAAATTTTTCAAAGTCATTACTATAATAGCGGCTTGTATAGGATCATTAGTAGCGCTGTTTTTATTAAGTCAATCCTATAATAGTTTTGGAAACGCATTTGTTCCTTTTTTAATTTATTCGGTAGTTATGTGGAGTTTAATCAGTTTCCGTAAAGCAGATTCATACAGCTTCGTAACCAAGCCATTGTTTCTAGGACTAACTGAAGGTATAGCTATACTAGTAGGTGGATGGTTCGTTACTGTGATTTCACAAGGGTTTTTTATCGATCATCAAACTTGGCTCTTCGTAGTTCTTTACCTCAGCATGTTTTTAATTATGCTGGCAGGCCATAGAATGTTTTACCAGAAAAGATTTACATCCAATCTTACTTTAGAGGTTAAACCAGGAATACTAGCTTCAGTCTATAGTGGACTAATAGGCATAAGTACATTTTTTATAATAGAAACATTAAGATATATGGGAAGTGGGTTTGGTCTAATGTCTCTTGGCCATAGCCTGAGGATTTTCGTTATGGGCGTTTTACCTCAATTAGTATTTGGGATTAGCCTTTCTCTGTTTTTCTCCAAAACCTTCACCCAGCTACGAGAAAACCAGAATAAATAACGCTTGTCAATCGTCCCTAACGTCTGTTACTCATCCCTGAGCGGTGTTATTGGTCACAAAAGACGGTTACAAATCACATTTCCCCTAAGCGTAGCAATGCCCCTCTTAGATTTGCCTAAAACATTTCATCATGGAGTTATTCACGCGCATTTTACTAGCCATTCATATAGCAGCAGGCTTTATAAGCATAGTTATATTTTGGGTTCCCATTCTCACCAAAAAGGGGAACAAGCTACATAGATTGGCAGGAAAACTTTATGTATATGCCATGTGGGCGGTTACAATTTCGGCCATGCTATTATCCGTTAAAAATGTACTTATTGAGAATTATGACAGCGCTCTTTTCTTAGGATTTCTATCACTCATAACAGCAGGACCATTATGGTACGGGATAGCCATACTAAAGCATAGAAACGGTCCGAGTTTAAGGCTTAAAAAAATACAGTTAGTACTAAACTTCATGATTTTGGGCATGGCTGTTTTTATGATTCTGTATAACACCATTATGCTAAGCGGAACACATATTCTCATGTACATTTTTGGTGGATTAGGACTTACCGCTCTTCCAGAAATCACGCGATACTTTAAAGGAAAATCCAACGGCCGAAACCACATTCAAGAACATGCCATAGGAATGGTAACTACGGCCATAGCAGCTTACACGGCATTTTTCGCTTTTGGAGGGAGAGCTTTCTTTGGAGAAATTTTCACAGGAAATCTCATGATAATTCCATGGGTACTTCCAGGAGTTTTGGGAACTATAGCTAATTTTTATTATGGAAGAAAGTATGCTTTTAAAGGTTGATAGTTTGGAGTTCGGGGTTTGAGGTTGGGATTTGGAGGTTGGAGGTTGGAAGTTGGAAGTTGGAAGTTGGAAGTTTGAAGCTAAT
>CAJXOV010000149.1 GCA_913057815.1 uncultured Flavobacteriales bacterium | reverse complement strand
ATCCAGAAAAGAGCTTGATAAAATGATTGACAACCTAGAAAAAGCTGTTAAAAAATTATAGCTGCGGCTTTCTCATCCTTAGATAAACACTAAATTTGCGAGTATAATGACGGCTATAACCAATTCTTTAGAATCCCGCGTAACTGAAGCTCTAGATAAAATTAGACCTTACCTAGAAGCTGATGGCGGGAATATTTCTTTAGTTGAAATAACACCTGAAAACATAGTAAAAGTAGAACTACATGGAACTTGTGTAGGGTGTTCAATGAGTATGATGACAATGAAAGCTGGAGTTGAACAATCAATCAAATCTGCAGCTCCTGAAATTCAAAAAGTAGTAGCCGTAAATCCTGAGCTTATTTCGTAATAAGAAGTTTCTTGGTTATTACGCTTTCTCCATTTTCAATTGTACAGATATAATATCCTGATTTCAGTCCACTCAAATCAAGTGGAAGCGAATTGTCCAGTTGAAAATTTTCCTTTCTCAATACTTCTCTACCAAAAGAATCTGTTATTACACAATCAACAGAACCATTAGTCGCATCAGACTTTAAGAAAAGCTTATTATTCGCAGGATTAGGATAGATCAACACCTCTTTTTCATTTTCCAATTTCTCACCAATTGATAGATCTATTATTGGAGAATAAGTACAGTCTAAATCAATTTCAGAACAAACTAAATGGGCTAAAAAGTTTCTCATAATAGCCCTAGTGGTATCATAAAACTGGACACTATTAACATGAGGAACATGACCTTGATCATCATAAATTTCAAAACAGTTAAGTAATCCAATATCATCAGCTCTTTCACTAACACTAGCCGATCCGTCAACCTCCAAAACCGGAAAACCAAGTAGAGTCAATGTCTCCGACCCGTAAGGAACAGTAGTATCAAAAGGCCCATGAAAACTCAGTAATGGTTCATCTCCAGAATTTACCCATGTAGTATCACCTAAAGCTCCGCATATATTAATAACTCCGTTCACTTCGGAACTATAACCTTCATTTCCGCTATCACCTTCTAAACCACCAGTTAGTCCATCCACTGAAAGATCTAAAATAGTCGGAAGCTCTTCAATTTCATCCATATATGCTAAATGAAGAGTAATAAACCCACCAGCAGAAACACCAGCTATATAAATTTCATCAGGATTAATTCCGTAGGGATTTCCATCTTCTGCTACTGATTTTCTCATAAATCTAATAGCTGCTTTCATATCATGATATCCTCTTACTACCGCCTCAGTAGCAGGCAACTCTAAATCAGTAGTTAAGGGAATACCTAATCTATATTGGATAGATGCCGTAGTATAACCCATACGAGCAAAATCAGTACATAAAGGGACTACATCATCTCCAGTTTTACTTCCAGCCACAAAGCTACCACCGTGTGCAAAAACGACTAACGGTCTCATATCTTCAGCATCACCGGCTGGAGTATAGACATCTAAGAATAAATCTGTACTCGCATTCAAGTAATTCAAATTATTCCCATAAAGAATATCCGACTCTACATCTACCTCCGGAAAAATCAAATCCAAATATCTTCCATCATCACACTGAGATAACACTGGAGACATAAAAGCTAGACAAACAACGATAAAAACGTACTTCATTAATTTTTTTTTCATAAAAATAGTAGATTCATTCATAAATAGTGATTCTCTGCTAAATTTTAAATTTAAATTTGTGCTAAATTTAAGGTGCATCTATGATAGAGACAGATATTATTATTATTGGAGCTGGTCCTTGTGGCCTTTTTACTGTTTTTGAAGCAGGATTATTGAAACTAAAATGTCATTTAATTGATGCTCTTCCTCAAGCTGGAGGTCAATGTTCAGAAATTTATCCTAAAAAACCAATTTATGACATCCCTGCATTTCCAGAGATTCTAGCAGGTGACTTGGTAGATAATTTAATGAAACAAATAGAGCCATTTAAACCTGAATTTACTTTAGGAGAAAGAGCTGAGACTATAGTTAAAACGGATGATGATAAATTCATAGTCACTACTAACAGAGGTACTGAACATAGAGCACCAGTAGTAGCCATAGCTGGAGGATTAGGTTCATTCGAACCAAGAAAACCGCCTATAGAAAATCTATCCTCATTTGAAGACAAGGGAGTTGAGTATATAATTAAAGACCCAGAATTTTACAGAGGTAAAGACGTAATTATCTCAGGAGGAGGAGATTCAGCTTTAGATTGGGCTATATACTTAGCAGAGCGCGTGGCTAAATCAGTTTCTCTAGTTCACAGAAGACAAAGTTTCAGAGGTCACTTAGACAGTGTTCAAAAAGTGATGGACTTGGCTGAAAAGGGGAAAATAAAACTCATCACCGATGCTGAAGTAATTGGTTTAAGTGGAGAAGATAAGCTAGAGGCTATCACTATCAAACATAAGACAGATGGTGAGTACACGGAAAAAACAGATCATTGGGTGCCATTATTCGGGCTTTCTCCAAAACTTGGACCGATTGGTGATTGGGGATTAGAAATAGAAAAAAACGCTATCAAAGTAGATACGTTAGACTATTCAACAAATATCCCTGGAGTATATGCCATTGGAGATGTAAATACTTATGAAGGTAAATTGAAACTGATATTATGCGGGTTTCATGAAGCTACACTTATGGTTCAATCAGCTTTTAAACGCATTAATCCAGATAAGAATTTAGTCCTAAAATACACCACTGTAAATGGTGTTCAAGGATTTTGATATAAAAAATACACATTGAGCGATAACATAATAAAAGTAACCGTAACGGATAGAGAGGGAAAAGATCACGAACTAGACGCTCCTACAGATATGGGAATGAACATGATGGAGCTTTGCAAAGCTGCTGAATTGCCTGTTGAAGGAACTTGTGGTGGAATGGCTATGTGCGCTTCATGCCACATGTACATTCAGAGTGATCATACTCTGAATGATCTTTCTGACGATGAGGAAGATATGTTAGATCAAGCTTTTTTTGTAGAAGAAAACTCTAGGCTTGGTTGTCAAATTCACTTGTCTCATGAAATTGACGGTCTAAAAGTAAGACTTGCCCCAATTAACAATGACTAGACAATTATTTTCTTTCTCTTGAGAGCTGTTCTATAGTATCGTAAGCAACTCCATTAATGATTCTTTCAGACTTTTTAACCTTTAAATCTCTGAAACTTCTATGAATGACTTCTCCTGTTTCTAAATCTAATACCTTAAGAGAATGCACGCTATGCTTTTCCTTAATCACTGCAAGAGCTATTGTTAGTGGTAAAGTAGGATAAAGTAGCGCAGAGTATAACCATGTGCTTGCATCAATATTTCTCCCTTCTAAATAATTACTTAAGCTAGTAATTACCACATAGCGACTATTTGTTTCATCAGATATACTAGATACATATTCCGTTTCAGAAGGAATCATTTCTACTTCTAAAGACTCTAATCGAGTAGCTTCGTAACTCCAGGCAGAAAGCCTGGAAATTAAATTATACTCATCTGTAGTAATATTAGCAACATCAGAAAACGAAAGAAAAGAATAGTTTAATCCTTTAGAAGATGCATGTTCCTGAAGCTTTTCATTAAAAAACACACCCGAATTTTCAGAATCTAAATAATCGATTTTAGACTTTTTATTATAATTAAATATCTCAGGATCATACACTATTAAATTCTCCAAGCCCAAACTTGTCCCATTTTTCAAGATTTTAGCATTTCTCTTACTAATAATTTTACTCTCTAACTTTTTCTTATTCCATTTATCCTTACTAGACAAATTATCCTGTTGTTCTTTTTGTTCATTATAAACCTCAGTGTGAGAACTGAAATTAGAAAAGAAAAGAGAATCATTAAGTAAAGACACTAAGGAATATTTATAAGGATCTTCTAATTTAGATTCTTTTGTTTCACCAATAACTTCTTCTACAGCTACCTCTTCCTTAGCCTCTTCAATTTTACCATATTTCCCCGACCTTTCCCTCGCCTCATACGGATCGGATTCTAATGTCTCTAATATTTCGACATCTCCTTCTCCATTATCATCTTCTTTAGGCTGAACTTGAGTTTGCTCTTCAAATTCTTCAGTTTCAAAATCCGAAACTAGAAAGTGTTGCTCAAAAACGATATCATACAAACAATCTTCATACAAATCCTCGTAATAGGTATTGTTTGGATAATCAACATGAAGACTAAATAAATGCACTAAAGCGAGAACAGCTAATTCTTCTTCTTCTAATTCGTTCAAAAAATAAACCAACCTACTACTTTCACCTTCTATATATTTAGTCTTAGGTAAGACCTCCCTTATCTCGCCAAAAGCATCATGTTGTTGTAAGCCATAAAGAGCTTTAGCTGTCGCTAATCGTGAGTATTCATTTAACGAATCGTTTAATTGCATTAAGAATGAATTATAAATAGCTTGAGAATATTGCCCTTGCATCAAATTTATCCTTATTCCCTCTTTTCTACATAAGTCTCTATTTCTTATAAATCTCTTTTCTCCCACTATAAACCACTTTTCTCCTGATCTATCTGAGTCTTTTAAAAGCTCCTTTACCTTTTGTTTTCTCTTCCAAATATTAGGGTGAGAACTTTCTTCATCATCATAATCTTCATTGAAGACATCAATAGGTAGAATAGAATCTATTTTCAAATCTGGTCTGACTATAAAATCATCATGAGTCAAATAGTCAATATCAAACTCCACCTCATTAAATGGTAAATAACTGTAATGAAGCACATCAAATGCAGTATTAGCCTCTCTAAAATCATAGTCTGTATTTAAGAAATACTTCAATCCTTCTTCATCTGCCTCTAGCTCTTGACTTTTAGAATAGTTACTTAGCAACGCAGCATATTGACGTAAGCTATTTGTTCTGTTATTTCTGAGTGAGTTTTTTGACTCCAAATAGCCTTCAATGGTATGCTTCTTTATATAGTGAGATATTTCATGGCACATTATAAAGGCCAATTGAGCTTCATTTTCCAATTGAGATATTAACCCTGTTGTTATAAATATGATTCCTTGATTAGTGCTGAATGCATTAGAACTAGTTGACCGACTGATATAAAATCTCAAATCCTGAGGGAGCGATGGATTATCCTCGAAAATCCGAGAAGCAATTAAATTCACATAAGATGTAACTGAATCATTATACAAAACTTGCCCTCCTTGAAGCATCCCGTCAATGCTAAAATTACTTTGAAGCAAAAACTCTTTTCTGTCCCTCAATTCATGAGAAGAGTACCCATCCAATTCAGAAATTGCTTCCTGGTATTTTTCGGAAGATAATGTGGTAAATTCTTCAGGTATTTCTCCAACAGATTCCATCGGCCAATACGTCTCTTGCGCAAATGATGCAGCGTATAAAAACACCATACTCGTGATAAAAATTAATCTCATTCTCTAAATATTAAATCCTATTCCTAGATTAATTTCCATGAAGTTTGACCAAACCATTCTATACGGATTGAATGTTGAGTCTAAAATATAAAACACTTCATTTTTATCTCTTAATGCACTATTGTATAAAAAGTCCATTCCATAGTTAATATAAATTCTATCAGATATAAACTCATTCCCACCAAAGCCAATTAGCAATGACGGAAATGTCTCTTCTAAATTTCTCAAATAGCTCTCAATAGGATCGAAATCCGAAGGAATTCTTTCATCATAAGAAATCTTCATAAGACCCAACCCAAACCTTACATATCTTTTGACAGGAGCTATAGCAGAGTAAGAATCATATTTTAACATATAAGTTTTGGTCGAGAATGGTATTAAATAATCTTCCGTTGAATAAGTTCCTGAACCATCATTCATCCTATTTGAAAATGTTCCGAAAAAAACAGACTTGTCGAATTCCACCCCTAAAGTTCCTTTTCTAGAAATCACATATGACGCAGAAACATCAAAAGAAGCTAATAAGTTTAGACGTTTATAGCCATCGTCTCCACCAACCAATAGATAATCAGAAATATTATCGTCTATATCTTCCAAGTATGATATCCTTACTCCGAGATTAGGAGATAGATTAGCCTGTAAGTTAAATTTATGTCCTAAAAACCCAGAGCTTTGACACCAAAGCAAATTCAATAGTGCCCCTGTAAATATTAAAATCAGGAGTAGTTTTAGTTTTAACATCGATTAATTTATTACTCCAAAGT
>CAJXOV010000148.1 GCA_913057815.1 uncultured Flavobacteriales bacterium | reverse complement strand
AAATCACTATTAATAGGATTCTTCCTATTCTTTTGCAATTCATTTGTTTCAGCTCAAAAAAGCAAAACACTTGACTTAACGCTTCCTGATGTTTATAAATATGACCTGACGGACGGCTTAACAACCAACTGTTTTGAGAAGGTATTTCAGGATCCAACAGGTTTGCTTTGGCTTAAATCTTGCGCATTTGTTGGTTGGGAATTCAATCATCACTTTACAATATTTGATGGTCAAACTCCGAGATTGGCAGAGTATTCAGGTGATGTTTTTCCAGTAGGAGTTATAGTCCAGGCCTTAAACATTACTGAAAGTGGAATTATTTATGGTATTTATTCAGATGAGGTAAGGTCTCAGAATGGTATTTTTTTATTGAACACCATAGAAAGGAAATTAGAGATGATTGAAAGCTCTAAATTGGGTTCAAAAGATTTTCCAGTAATTAGTTGTCAGAGAGACGGAGAAGAATTGGTTCTTCTTTTTAGAAGTACACACGGCTTTGACATTAAGCGGTTTAACTTTATCGATAAGGAGATTTCTGAGATTGTTAGTAAACGATATGAATTCAACGAAAAACTACGTTCTGAAAATAGACATAACCCGCATTTCGGGAGATTTGTAGATGCTTCCTATATCAATTATTATCAAGGAAAATACTGGGTTTTAACAGGAGGATTGCCATTCTATGTTTACGATTCAAACTCTGATTTGTTTGATCAAATTGATGAACAACAATTAGGTGAATCTTATCTTGAATACATAGAAAACCCGGAACAAGCTCCGATTTTTATGCCACAAAAAAATGGCGATTTTATTCTGGTTTTACCCCTTACCAATGATGGGGTTTTTCATTTCAACTTTGAAAAAGACTTGTTTTCAAAATTGCCAAACTTATTCCCATTAGCTAGAGAAGCCAGAGCTGGCATTTCTAAAAGTGATAAGCCACAGGATTTAACTGTTCTTAGATACTTTAAAACCGAACGTAATGGATATCAAAACTTCCTTTTTCATTCGAATGATAATATTCAAGCTCTAAATTTTTCTGATGCCCCTCGAGAAATCTTCCAGATTAAAAGATTAGTATCTGGTAACACAGTTGTGCTATCTGATGCTGGATTGATCCTATTACAAAATAAAGATGCCAACCCTTCAAAAGCTTACCTCCAAGAATTCCCTACTAGAGGTTTGTTCGCTTTGGATTCAACAAAAGTAATGGTGAATTTAGGAGGGTTAGGAGAACAGATTAGTATTGTAGACTTGTCTGCTGAAAATCCAAAATTAGAAACGTTTGGTGAAGGATTTCAGGCCAATGATGCGGGAAAGTTTGTACAACGTTCAGATGGAAAAATTTGGATTCCTTCAAGAGAACTTTTGGGCTTGATAGATTTAGATTCAGAAAGTATAGAAACGTTCCCTAATCCTTATTATAACTTTGAACAGTATGCCCTGTTTGATGACAATACACTAATGTTAATTGAAGAAGAACGGCTTATTTCATGGAATCCAATTGAAAATAAGACAGTAGAATTATATGGCCATGATGAAATTTTAAGAAGAAAAGGATACTTACAAGCAATTCATCTTCATTCAACCGGAAGTGTGTATGCCGCTATGGGCGAGGGACTCCTCCATGTCTCTAAAGATTATAAGAGTCATGAATTTATTAAACGGGGGACTAGATATGACAAATTCAACATCTTATCTATTACTGAAGATAAAGAAGGGCGACTTTGGCTAGGAACATATTCAAATGGTATTCAAATATTTAATCCTAAAACTGGAGAGTTTACATCTGTGGAACTTTCAGACGGACTGTTAAGTAACACCATAGCGGTAATAGAGGAAGATAGCCAGGGTAATATGTGGGCAGGTACATTCAATGGAGTCTCTTCTATCAATTCCAAAACCTTAGAGGTTATCACTACACTAACTGAGAGTGATGGAATTGCAAACAATGAATCCAACAGGTTCTCTTCCTGCCGATTCGAAGACGGTAGAATTGTCATTGGGTCTATTAAAGGTTTTTCCGTAATTACGCCATCTTCTCTGAAAAATGCTGAAGAGAAAGAATATCTACCTGAAATAATTCTATCTGCAGCATATTGGGTAGATTCTAAAACAGGCGAAAACAAAGAGACTTTTGGCTCTAATAATACACAAATTGAATTACCAGCAAATGAGAGAAATATCAGGTTAGATTTAGCCTTGACAGTATACATTCAACCCGAACTTCATAAATTCAAATATAAAATAGGAGACAGTCCTTGGCAGTTTGTAGGAACTAATAACACCATCTATCTGAATAGCCTTGTTTCTGGTTCTTATGACATCCAAATAAAAGGGATAGATCACATAGGTAACGAAACTAGCAACATCCTAACCATTCCAATTTGCGTTTTGCCTTTTTTCTACCAACAGTGGTGGTTCTTTGTCCTTTGTGCTTTGCCATTTGTCTTATTTGCTTTGGCATGGGTTGGTCGACAACGAAGAATCAAAGCTGACCTTGTATTGGAGGTGAAAAAAGCCACTTTTAAATTGGAGGAGGATAAAGTGTTGATTGAAAGTCAGGCCGTTAAACTTCAGGAGTTAGACAAAATAAAAACTCGGTTTTTCACCAACATTTCTCATGAGTTTAGAACTCCGTTATCCGTTATTCTGGGCGTTGCAAACACGCTGAAAAACAATGAGGATGAGAACGTAAAATCTTCCGTTAAACTGATTCAAAAAAATTCTACAGTTCTTCTAAATCTAATTAATCAAATACTCGACTTAGTAAAATTAGAGGCTGGTGAGTTAAAAATAGATTATATCCAATCAGATATTGTTTCATTCATAAGTCAAGTAGTAGGCGGAATTAAACCGCTGGCAGAAAGCAAAAATATAGACCTAAACTTAGATCATCAATCAAATTCACTGATGATGGATTTTGATCAGAATAAAACTTTTAGAATCTTAGCCAATCTACTCAGTAATGCTATAAAGTTCACTCCAGATAAAGGGATTATTTCGGTAAAGACAAAAAGCGAAAGCGACTTTTTCATACTAGAAGTAAAAGATACCGGAAGGGGAATTTCTGATAAAAATCTTCCTCTTATATTTAACCGGTTTTACCAAGTAGATTCTTCTAATACTAGAGAAGGCGAAGGTACCGGAGTAGGGCTTAATTTCACGAAAGAGCTAGTAGAGTTATTAGGAGGAAAGATTTCTGTTCAAAGTTCCGAAGGTAAAGGAACCAACTTCAGGGTGAAATTACCGTTAAATAATCAAGCGGAACAAATTCAAGCAGATCTGCTGAATACTCCTGAGAGTTTATTGCAACGCGGATATATAAAAGAAGAAGAATCTCCAATAACGATGGAAGCTCAGGATGATCTTCCTGTGCTGCTTGTAGTAGAGGATAATGCTGATATTACAAAACTGCTAGTTATGATTCTATCTTCCATTTATAAGGTAGAAACGGCTAAAAATGGACAAATAGGTATAGACAAGGCCATAGAGCTGGTTCCCGACTTTATTTTATCAGATGTAATGATGCCTGTTAAAGATGGAGTAGAGGTGGTGAATGAGCTTAAAAACCATTCCGCTACTTCTCATATTCCTATCATTCTACTTACAGCTAAGGCAGACTTAGAGTCAAGAATAGAAGGACTAAGGAGAGGTGCGGATGATTACATAAGTAAGCCATTTAATGAAGAGGAACTCAAACTTAGAATTAAAAACACTTTAGAGTCTAAAAGGAGAATTCAGGAAAGGTATGAATCTGGTGCACCAGTAGAGCTAAGCACTAGTCCCGAATTGGAGATGGAGGATGCATTTATTCTTGACCTCCAAAAATGCTTGGATAGAAACCTAGACAATAGTGAGTTCGGCATCAATGATTTTTGTCAAGAACTTGGTGTGAGTAGAATGCAAATGCACAATAAACTAACTGCTTTAACTGGGTTATCAACGTCAAATTACATTAGATCCCTGCGCTTAAATAAAGCCAGGGACTTGGTATTGAATTCCGAACTAAATGTGTCTGAAATCGGGTATGCGGTTGGTTTCTCTTCATCCGCTTATTTTAGCAGAAGTTTCAGTAATAAGTTTGGCGCTTCACCATCCAATTACCGTGAGCAACATCAAAAATAACACCACTTCAAGCTATCTTCTTGTCTTCAAGGTGCTGAATTTCATAGCATTTTACAATAGTGCATGCTGTATTTACAATAGTGCATAATCTAGAGTTTGAAAGATTTCATATTTGCAGGAAACAACTTATAATTTATTCAAATCCTCAATTAATGAAACATCTTTCCTTTCTGGTTTTAGTCATTTCTCTCCTTTATTTTGGAAGTACCAAAGCACAAGATTTTTGCACAACATCATTCTCGAATACTATTGCTGACTTTGAAGAATTTGTTCCAGAAGAGGTGTGTGTGACCTTTTCTTCTAACAATGTGGAACTTGGATGTGTTCCAGAAATGCCAATGGCACAATTAATTCCTTTTGAGTGGTACCAGAATATTGGAAATCAGTCCTATAAATGGAATCGCGTAGAACCTAACGCAGAAATAGAAGTTACCATTGAATTTGACTTTGTTGAATCTATTGATCCTTTCTCTACGTTTTCTCTCCCATTTCACAACACAATTAGCGTGTCTTGGGGAGGGACTACTCAAGAAGTTGACCTTGTAATGAATAATAATATTTTTAATCCAACAATTTCAGGAACATTTTCAATAAACACAGGAGAACCTGTTTTTGAATTTCCGTACAGTAAAGGATTAGATATTGTATTTTTTAATGACGATAATGTTTTTGAAGATGCATTTACCATGGCTACTCAATTTATTATCGAAGGGGAACGAATGATTAATGATTCCTTATGGACTACAACAGCTCCTTCTGCCCCACAGTTAATACTGAGAGACCCACCAGGAGATGGAAGCTTCACAGAAATCCTTCAAGGAGACGAAACCTGCCACGGACATGGAGTTTCTTTGGCTACAGATGAATCGGCAGAAGCATGGGCTTCGGCTAAACTAGGCGTAAGCGGTGATGTTGGCCTCATTTATTCGACTTCAGTAGATACTTATGTAGAGCTTTCAGCCAGCCTTGAGATGGGAATGGTACATACTACTTTAGATGAATCTAAAATGTGTTTTAGAGTAGAAAACAACTATTCAACCAGTAGTGAAGATCCTATTTTTACAGAAAATAGTGGAGACCTTTACATTGGTTCTGCCATTACATACGCTTATGGCATATTCGAATCTCTATATTTGGATGGGTGTAATTTAGAAAACCCTAAAAAACTAGCCTTTCTGCCAGTGGGTTCAAGTGAATTCTTTATATACCCAGAAAGCTATATAGTAAATTCTATTATTCCTGATTTGGAATCTTCTATAGCCTCATTAGAGCCTGATACAGATCCTTATATAAAAGCCCAAGACAATCTAGAATTATGGTTAGAATATATCCAACTTAACGCTGATATCAAAGCAGATGCCATAGCTAACCAAACCGTAGAACCGGAATCTAATTGGACTTCGCAAAGTAATGTATCTCAAACGACAACCACTACTACCTCCGAGTTAAGAGAGGTAGAGTATAATATGTACATAGACGCTAGTGTAGCTGCAGAAGTTGGAGTTTACGCTAGTAACAATGGAGGAACTTTAGGTGCTCGAGTTCGATCTAAAACTACCAAAGGAAGCACCACTTCTTCCTCTAACCAACATGAAACAGCCATAAGCTATACTTTCTCTGATGATGATGCTGCTTCTTCAGAAAACCCTGACTTTGATGTTTTTGCTGTGAGCATATATGATGACCCTACTTTTGGAACGCCCATTTTTGTGTTGGATGCTGATAATTCAAGAACAAGCTGCCCATATGAAGGAGGTTATCAAATGGATCAGCCAAATTTGATTTATGACAATGGAACTGCGGATCTGGGATTAGAAAATATTCCTAACGGGACAAGCACAACGTTTGAAATTGATATTTGTAATGAGAGCGATTATTCACGGGAATACTTTATAAAAGTGCCTTTAGAAACTAATTTAAGTGGACTTCAATTAGCTTTGGGGGGGGTGGCCATTAATCCAAATGACGGTATTACCACTGTCTCTTATACACATCTCCGAGCCCACGAGACCTCTCTACATCT
>CAJXOV010000147.1 GCA_913057815.1 uncultured Flavobacteriales bacterium | reverse complement strand
CACCTCTCTATTCGTCGGCAGCGTCAGATGTGTATAAGAGACAGGTTTAGAATTAGGAAGTGTTTATGCTAGAATAGGCTCGCAGGTCACTGTAGTAGAATATTTGGATTCAATTATTCCTACCATGGATAAGTCGTGTGGTAAAGAATTGATGCGTTCTATGAAGAAGCTTGGGGTTAAGTTTATGCTTTCTCATAAAGTAAAAGAAGTTAAAGCCACTAAAACAGGTGTTACTATAAAAGCAGACGATAAAAAAGGAGCAGAACAAGTAATTAAAGGAGATTACTGTTTGGTTTCAGTAGGAAGAAAACCGTACACTGATAAGTTAGGTTTAGAGAATACTTCAGTAAAAGTGGATAGCAGAGGGAAGATTGAAGTGAATGAAAAACTACAAACTGGAGCGGCTAATATTTATGCTATTGGTGATGTGATTAAAGGAGCCATGTTAGCTCATAAAGCTGAGGAGGAAGGAACTTTTGTGGCTGAAGTGATGGCAGGTCAACACCCACATATAGATTATAATTTGATTCCTGGAGTTGTTTATACATGGCCAGAAGTGGCGGCAGTAGGTCTGACTGAAGAACAGCTTAAAGAAGCAGGCACTCCATACAAATCAGGAGTATTCCCATTCAAAGCCAGTGGAAGAGCTAGAGCTAGTATGGATACGGACGGAATGGTGAAGGTTTTAGCACATGCAGAAACAGATGAAATTTTAGGTGTTCACATGGTGGGGCCTAGAGCGGCAGATATGATAGCAGAAGCCGTGGTAGCTATGGAGTTTAGAGCAAGTGCTGAAGATATTGGTAGAATGAGTCATGCTCATCCTACGTTTACTGAAGCCATGAAAGAAGCGGCATTAGCGGCTACGGGTGATAGAGCATTACACATTTAACATGGCATAAAAAAGCTCCAATCGTTATTGGAGCTTCTTATTGAGTTAATAATCTGTCGTAAATACTCTGTGAATGTTTGATTCTATTAGGAATTAACGAGAGTATTTCCCATAGTGCAATGCTCATGCCTTTAGGTTGTTTGTTTTAAACGTTTGTTTATTAGTTGTTTGTAAATAGAGTTAATTCAAAGTGTTCCCGTAATTGGACTATAATTCCCAAAATTGGAATGAAGACTTCAAAAAATAGCATAGTTTTTCTCAATAGTAATTCAGACTCCGAACCTAACCTTATGGCTGTGGGAGTACATGAAGAATATGTGCTGAACGGGGGCCATGATTTTGATTCATTGGATGTTTTTGTGAAAAAACACAAAAAATGGGTTTTCGGTTTTATGTCCTATGATCTAAAAAATCAGGTGGAAAACTTAACGAGTGAAAATAATGATGGATTAAGCTTTCCTGAAATGTGCTTTTTCGTTCCGAAAGTAGTTTTCCAAATGAATAATGATGATTCTTTTGAGATTCTGGCTAACTATGATCAGGAGTTTTCTGAAAATATAAACCCGTTTGATCTACTCAAACCTGAGCCAAATAATGAAGACATTCATTTAAGTTTTAATTCTAGAACACCAAAAGAAAAATACCTTTCTGATGTAACCGGAATTTTAAAACACATTCAAAGAGGAGATATTTATGAAGCGAATTATTGTGTAGAGTTTTTTCAGGAAAACATCTCTTTAGCACCATTGGCCACTTATAATGCCGCCAATGATATGACCTCAGCTCCATACTCGTGCTATTTCCAACACAATGAAATTCATGCCATCTGTTGCAGTCCGGAACTGTATTTAGAAAAAGAAGGGAGTAGATTAGTCTCCAAACCAATAAAAGGAACTGTTAAAAGAGGGGATAATGAAGCAGAAGATGAAAAACTAAAACTTCAGCTTTTAGCAGATGAAAAAGAGCGGTCAGAAAACGTAATGATTGTAGATCTTGTGAGAAATGACCTTTCTAAAACTGCTAAGAAGAGCTCTGTGAAAGTAGATGAGCTCTTTGGAATATATACCTTTAAAACGCTTCATCACATGATCAGTACTGTCAGCAGCGAAATAAAAGAAGGAGTAGAGAATTCTGAAATTATAAAAACTACTTTCCCAATGGGGTCAATGACTGGCGCCCCTAAAATCAGTGCTATGAAAATCATAGAAAAATTTGAGGAAAGTAAACGAGGACTTTACAGCGGTGCTATAGGCTTTTTCACACCTGAAGGAGATTTTACTTTCAATGTGGTTATTCGATCTTTACTCTATAATTCGGAAAAGAAGTATCTTTCATTAATGGCAGGTGGAGCTATTACAGCAAGTTCAAAACCTGAAAGCGAATACCGAGAGTGCCTATTAAAAGTATCTGCTCTGAAAAAAGCCGTTCATGCAATTGATTAAACTATTACAAGAGAATATTACCGTTCATCAACTTATTGAAAAAGATGAATTACTACTACTTGCTGTTAGTGGTGGTGCAGATTCCATGGCGCTTTTATCTGCGTTGCAATATTTAGAGTATAACCTTCATGTGGCACATGTAAACTATCATTTAAGAGGAGAAGACTCTAACTTGGATGAAATAGTAGTTAGCGATTATTGTAAAGCTAATTCCATTCCTATTTCAATTAAGCATGCTGAAATTAGTTCTAAGCATGGTGTCCAGCAAGAAGCCAGGAAGATTAGGTATGAATGGTTCCATCAGTTGATGGAGGAGTTTTATGTGAGTAAAGTGTTGACAGCTCATCACCAAAATGATCAAGCGGAAACTGTCCTTTTTAATTTATGTAGAGGAGCAGGCATAGGAGGATCCAAAGGGATGAGCATGAAAAGAGATGGCTTGATAAGACCGTTTTTAAACATACCTCAATCAGAAATTCTTTCTTATGTTAAAGAAAGTAATGTTCCGTATAGGCGGGATGCGTCCAATAGTTCTAATAAATACTCTCGAAATAAGATTAGAAATGAAGTATTCCCCTTGTTAGATGAGTTAAACGGTGCGTTTGTGAAAAATATTAGCGAATTTTCTAGTCATGCGTCTCAGGCTGAAATGTTAATAATTGAGCAAGCTAATCTTAACTGGGATTCCAAGAGTAAAAGAACCACCACTGGGTATGTTCTGGAGGTAGAACAAATGTTAGCGTGGGGCTATCGTGATCTAATGCTGTTTTACATGTTAGCACCCCTGGAAGAATCCGCTTCTGTAAGAGGAGAGGTTGTTAAATTGCTAGACTCGCAAACAGGGAAAAGAGTAGAAGGATCGACTTATACTTTTTGGAGGGACCGGAGGAATCTTATATTAGATAAAAGCACTATTCAAACCGAAGGCGATTTTGTCCTTAAAATTGACTCTCTAAGGAAATACTCTTTGTTGAATAAAACACTTTTAATTTCGGAAGAAAAAGTGACGTTTTCTAAGGATTTAGGAATTGATTTTATTTATCTCAAATCTACCATCCGATTGGAAGATCTTTCTGTAAGGGTTTGGAAAAATGGAGATAGTTTTCAGCCATTCGGAATGAAGGGAAGACAAAAGGTTAGCGACCTATTAATTCAGAAGAAAATTCCTGTGAGCCAGAAGAAGTCAACTTTAGTTTTGGTACATAAAGAAGAAGTAATATGGGTGATAGGGTTAAGAGCGTCAGAATTCACAAGTATTGCAAACAAAGAGATTAAACACTACAAACTACTTATAACCGCTTAAAAATGGATATTTATAAGAAAGATAAAGCTCTAAGTTTATTGCTAGTTCTCAGTGGGGTTTTTATAGCCAGCTTAGTAGCATGTAATTTAATATTCAAGAAGTTTTTCTCATATTTTCAGTCGGAAAGTTCGGATCTAAACTTAGTAGTGAGTGTAGGAATAATTGCTTACCCAGTTACTTTCTTAGTTACTGATTTAATTTCAGAATTGTATGGTAAAAAGACCGCTAGCAAAGTGGTTTTGTCTGGTGTAGTTGTCAGTGTTTTAGTTTTGGTTCTAGTGATGATTTCCGATCATGTGACTGCTGTATCTTTTTCACCGGTAAATGACTCAGAATTTAGTGCTGTTTTTGGGAACACAGGAGCTGCTATTACTAGTTCGATGTTGGCTTATTTGATAGCTCAGTTTATAGACGTAAGAATCTATCATTTTTGGAAAACACGTACACAGGGTAAAAAGCTTTGGCTGAGGAATAATTTTTCTACGATTCCCTCTCAGTTAATAGATACAGCTGTGGTGCTACTAGTTCTTTGCCAGGCAGGAGAAATAGCTTGGTCGAATTTTCTTCCATTCTTAGGTGCTGGTTTCCTTTTCAAAGTCATCATAGCTCTGTTGGATACACCCATCTTATATGCAGTAGTTTATTGGGCTAGAGGTTACTTTGGGCTTAAGGAGAATGAAGAGATTGATTTTGCTTAAAAGTCCAATTTGATATACAAATCATTTAAACCCTAAGATAGAATTGTACGTATCTTTAGAGTTCGAAAATTAAAAAACATGAGTTTAAGATTCAAAGGGTTTATTTTACTGTTGGTTTCCTATATACTAATTTCTTCTGTAAGTGCGCAGATAGAAGATCCTGTAAAATGGAAGTGGCAAGCTTATGATTTAGGTAATTCTGAATATGAATTAGTCTTTACTTCAGATATAGAAGAGCATTGGCACACTTATTCTCAATACTTAAGTAGTAATGATGGGCCATTACCAACTTGGTTTAGTTTCAATGAGTCTGAAGGTTGGGCTAAAGTTGATAGTGTATTGGAATGTTCTAATCAGACTATTACAGAGTATGACCCTAACTTTGATATGGAGTTGGCTTTCTTTGAAGGAACGGTTAATTGGTGGCAGAAGATTAAATTGAACTCGGATACAGTAACGAATATCAAAGGGTTTCTTTCTTTCATGGTTTGTGATGAAAGTAAATGTCTTCCTCCTAAAGATATAGATTTTGACTTTGATTTAAGTCAGGCTATTTCTAAACCAGTAGATTTTGAAATGTGCCCTGAGCCTGTTGAAGAGGCAGGACATGACAATACCGAAGAGCATGGGTCTGAGGATGATGTTCCGGATTCTACTTGGGGCCTCTTTATCTTTGGGGTAATAGCAGGGTTTTTGGCTCTTTTAACTCCTTGTGTATTCCCTCTCATTCCTATGACGGTTAGTTTCTTTACTAAACAAAGTAAGAATAGAGCTCAGGGAATAAAGAATGCATTGATTTATGCTTTCTTCATCATATTTATCTATACTGGGTTAGGATTATTGATAAGTTATATTTTTGGACCAGATGCCATGTATGCACTTTCAGTGCATTACTTGTTTAACTTATTCATGTTTGCGGTATTATTTGCATTTGGACTTTCTTTTTTAGGAGCGTTCGAAATAACTCTTCCTGCTTCATGGGCGAATAAAGCCGATAGCGCAGCAGACAGAGGTGGTATAATGGGGATATTCTTTATGGCTGCTACCTTGGCCATTGTATCCTTCTCATGTACAGGGCCAATTATTGGTTCTGCATTAGCTGGTGCTGCTCAGGGAGGGTTAATGGGTCCAGCAGCAGTAATGTTTGGTTTCTCTCTAGCGCTTTCTATTCCTTTCGCCTTATTTGCTATCTTTCCTAGTTGGTTGAATTCTATGCCTCAATCTGGAGGATGGTTGAATGTAGTGAAGGTTGTACTTGGGTTATTAGAAATAGGATTTGCTTTCAAATTCCTTTCAAATGCAGATTTAACGCTACAGTGGGAATTTCTAACAAGAGAATTATTTATAGCAATCTGGATAGCAGTATCTGCAATAATTACACTTTACTTATTTGGTAAATTGAGGTTTCCTCATGATTCTCCATTTGAGAAACTAAGCATTCCACGATTCTTGTTTGGGTTCTTGTTTATGATAATGACAATTTATTTACTTCCAGGAATGTGGGGAGCACCATTAAAAATGATTGCTGGATTTCCACCGCCTACATTTTATGCAGAGTCTGGCGGGTCGTTTGGCGGAGGCGGAGGTCACTCGCTACATGTGGAGCCACGCTTTAAGAATGACTTAGAAGCGGCTCAAGAAGTTTCTGTAGAAGAGGGTAAGCCTGTTCTTGTAGATTATACAGGATGGACTTGCGTTAATTGCAGAAGAATGGAAGAAAACGTGTGGGTGGTCCCAGAAATAGCCGAAATTTTAAGAGATAAAGTAATTCTGGTATCTCTGTATACTGATGCTGTCTCTTATACACATCTGACGCTGCCGACGAATAGAG
>CAJXOV010000146.1 GCA_913057815.1 uncultured Flavobacteriales bacterium | reverse complement strand
CCTCTCTATTCGTCGGCAGCGTCAGATGTGTATAAGAGACAGCCCTATAATAATCACAACGTCTCCTACTGCTACTCTTCTGGCCGCAGGTCCGTTTAAACAAATAGTTCCTTTTCCTCTGTCACCTGGAATAACATAAGTTTCTATTCGTTCACCGTTATTTACATTTACTATTTGAACCTTTTCTCCTTCAATCAGATTAGCAGCTTCCATTAGAGCAATGTCTATAGTGATACTGCCAACATAATTTAAATCAGCTTGGGTAACAGAAACTCTGTGGATTTTAGATTTTACTACTTGAATGTTCATGGCGCAAAAATAACAGAATAACCTTAGTAGATATCATGGAACAGATACAGAGCTGTTAATGCTTGTAAAATAAGAAGTGGTCTTTTACTTTATAACTATCTTTATTTCCGTTCTTCTGTTGATAGCATGTTCTTCTTCAGTGCAGTTAACTCCGTCAGAGCATCTGTTTAATAACTCGGTTTCGCCTTTTCCTGTGGCCGTCACTTTGTCTCCATTAACTCCTATTGAAACTAGGTGTTCTAGTGCTTTTTTAGAGCGCTTTTCGCTGAGATTAAAATTATAAGAATCTTCTCCTTTACTATCAGTATGCGAAATTAACTCTACTGAAATTTCATCATTGTTAAATAGAAGTTTGGAAAAACGGTCGAGCTGAAACTTGGCTATCTCTGATAACTGAGAGCTATTATTCTCGTAAAATATATTCTGAAGATTAAAGAATTCATCTTTGGAAATAGTAATATTTTTCCCCCTATCATCTATAATATCTATGGCATTTTCTTCGGCTATTCTTTCATAAATAGCTTCGTTATTTTTTATAGGTACAGGAATAATTTCACCATCCTTGATGATGTTTAGTTTTAACTGCTTAGAATTCTCATCGAACTTTAAATTGTATTTAGAGTCTGGAGAAAGATCACTAAACTTAAACGATCCATCTGGTGAGGTGTAGGCTAGAGCTATCATCTTTCCATCTTCAGATAAAATTCTTACTGGTTCCCCCTTTCCTATATCTCCAGGTGTGTTTTCATAGATTTGTCCATCTAGTTCAATTTGTAACAAGCTCTCATCTTCGACAGATTTGAACTGAAGATCTTTAATATCATCAGGATCGATAATCTCAAAAATGAATGCGTTTTCTTCATTGACGAGAATTTTTTGAATAACATTTCCGTCTCTATCAGTAAGGTATAAAACCGCACAATCTTTAATTCTTGAATCCTTTTTGTCGAGTTTGAGCTTATATCTCTTTATAGATTTATCTGATCTTAAAAGAAAGTTTCCTTCGGCATCAGTAATGTCATTGTCCATTCTGATTCCAAAAACACTTTCTAGAGAAATGGGGATGTTTGAAATTCTATTTCCCGAACATGCTAAATACCCCGATATCAGCATTTTTTCTTTGACAGCTACGTTGTTTCTTGTGACTACATAAGGTACATCTGCCGAGTTTTCTCGGTTAGAGGTTAGGTAGTAGAGTTGATTGTTCTTTTTGTGAAGCAGAAAATCATCTTCTGAGCTGTTAAAAGGTGCTTCGAGTTTTGTAGATGTTTTAAACTGATCCTGTTTAGCAGAACTCATTATTTCCAGCGAACCTTCAAGTTCCGTAGAAAAGTATAAGGTGTCATCATAAAAAGTCGGGTAAAACTGATTTTCTAAATCATTTACTCCAGTATTTAGTCTGATAGGTGTGCTCCATGAATCCTCAAGCTTGTTGATTAGAAAAATGTCGTAATTATCAAGATGATTTCCGGAGTTTGAACTAAAAAATATTTGGTCACCATCCTCGGTTATGAATGGATGTAAGTTTTGACTTTTCAAACTTCCTTTAAATATCCTTTGTGGTTTTTTTCCACTTTCTGAAATAAAGAGATCATATTTCCCATTGTTTAAAATGCTCAACACATAAGTCGAGTCATCATTGAGCGACAGGTGGTTAATAGTATTTAATTGTTCAATTGCTGGAAAAGTTGATTTTTCTGATTGTGAAAAATCAAAGGAGGATGAAGATAGGAACACTGGCTTTCCATATTCTGAGTCTTCTAGATCCCAGCTAGAAATGTAATCTTGGATAATTGGGCGAATTAAAACTCCACCTTTTTCGGTTAGGTCGCTCAGTATTCCAGTTTCTTTACATTTTTCTATCGTAAAATCTTCGTTTTGAGAGTTTAACTGCGTTGCAACGCTTAACAAGATCAATATTAAAATGTGAGTTGGTTTCATCTTAATACTGTCTTAATGAAGGTGCTTTAGTTTTATTTGAAGGTAGCATATACCCTAAAAATATAGAATGACTTTGACTGAAATTAGTTACGGATGAGGATAAAGGAATTCCTGCTATATAACCGATATGAAGTCGTTTTGATATATTGATTTCTAATTGTGCCAGAAGACCGTAATTAGTTCTCACTCCTCCTCCTATCCATATTTTATTTTGATAAAAGTAACTTGCCAATACATCGCTTTGTATTTGGAAGTTGATATCTGTTCTCGCATGGGCTGAGACTCTGATAAAGTCTTTGTTTTTGAGCGGAAACACATGTCCTGCTACTAACTTGAAGTGAGGAACTTGTTTAGATTTGTCAGTGGAATTAAGATTCCAGTCGGAAGATGTTATTTGATTGACCTCTATTCCAAAGTAATTTTTATTGTCAGTATAAATAGCTCCAAAATCAACGTTTAAAACCGTACTGTTTAATCCTGTGAAATTGTACGTTTCATTATCTAGATCTAGTACTATTAAATCTGACGATTTAAAATTATACTGTCTAAATCCACCTGAAAGCCCTAGCGATATTCTTTTTCCTTTCGAAAGGAGGAGTTTGTATGCAAAAACGCCTTTTATGTTTACTTCCTCATGAGCCCCAATAGTAGTTCTATTGGCCATTATGCCCATTCCTAACTTTCTTTTTTTAAATGGAGTGTGGGCAGAAAAATTGAATGATTCTGGAGCTCCAGTTATATTCCAAAGCTTAGAATAATTAGCTGAAAAATGTGTGGCGTTATAATTTCCTGCAAACGCAATATTCTCATTTAGAATGTTAAAATGAGAGTTTTGGCTCAGGTTGATTTGTTGAGCAGTTGCGGCTAAATTCAACAGAATGCAAAAGCTTAAAATTGATATGTAATTATAGATTTTCATTTAAAGAGCTCTATATATCCTGTTTTAGTCTCAGAGGGTAGAGTAATCTTATAAAAGTATGTTCCGGCACTGAGTTGCTGTCCATCCTTATTGTTCCCAACCCAAACTATTTCCATGTTGTTATAATTCTCTGATGACCATACGGATTGTCCCCATCGGTTGAATATTTCGACAGTATTTGTGGCATTGTCAGTTAGGTACAGTTCAGGTACTATCCAGGTCTCATTGGCACCATCATTATTCAAGGTGATTACATTTGGAATCACGTCACCACAGTCGTTTGAAAATCCTACTACGGCTTCACCTGAATATGCACAACCTCCACTCTGAATGCTGAATGAATATGTTCCTTCAGGCAGGTCTTCGATGAGTGTTTCGGAGGTTTGATTCTCCCATAACACTTCATATGACCCAGTACACCCTGATATTAAAAGTTCAACTGAACCGCTAGAAGGCGAAAAACAAGTGGCGGGTAAGATTATTATTTCTACCAATAGATTGTTTCCTGCGGGTTGTTGAAAGCCTTGTGTCAACAAAAGAGTGTCAGCAGTGCTGGTCGTAAATAGGATGCTAGGTCCAACTGTGCTAGATGAAATAGTGCCTCCGGAAATTGTTCCAGTAGAAGCAATTACTTGTCTTCCTATGGATTGACAAAACACCATGCTTGGAAGGAAAATGAAAAATGCTAAAAGAGCCTTCATTTAGTCTGGATTTGTATTGTAGGAAAGAATGTACCAGTTAGATCCATTGCTAATTATTGTCATTTGTTCCCAGGTATTACTATCCAATTCAATACTTGGTTTGTTGTCAATGCTCTGTCCTGGGATCGGAGCTACAGTTAAAGTTCCTCCAGACGAGAAACCAAAATTATTATTACTAGAATCGAATCTTTTTAAGTAGTAAGTTCTTCCAGTACATATTTGTGCATCTGGTAGATTAGCTATTATAGATCCAGAGACTACATCACAGAGAACTACACTATTGTTTATTCCTAGATTAGACTCAATAGTTTCATTAGGATCACTTAGAACTATAGAGGTATTCATTCCAATTGAACCATTCACTTCAAGCGTACTGCTCGGGTTAACGGTGTTGATACCTACGTTAAAATTCTCCGTAGTTAAAGTCTGATTTCCTGAGTTTATATCCCAATCTCCATCATCTGCTATGTCTGAAAGTGGAATTGAAAAAGTCGAACCAGCATCGGTTAACTCTAAATTATCTCCATTTATAGAAAAGTCCTGAGTAAGTTCATTTACAGGATTTGAGTCAGCGTCATTTACATCATCAGCAGTCGCTGCTCTTTGGCTATATAAACTGTATGGAACTGATAAGAACTGAGTAGTTGAAACATCTATAAATCCGTCACCTAAATCTAATTCAACATTTAAAAAGTGACTTTCAATTCCCCATGAAATAGTAGAAAATTCTCCCAATTCGACTTGACCTGTCCCTAGAAATAGCTCAAAAAGTCCAAAGCTATCTGTGGTTGAATTGTGTAGTTCTGTATAAACAACTCCATCTTCGTCTTCAATGTTAATTCGAATGGATAAATCTGCATCAGTGAGTTCGCTTCCTGATTCACCACGGGCTACAGCTTGATAGTAAATTCCTTGAGGTGCACCTTGACCTAAAAGAATATTGATTTGAAAAATTAGAACACACGTCACTAAAGCTTTTGCAATCCACTTCATTTATTACTCTTAATTTGAGTAAGGAAGGTAGAATTATTCATTCCTTCGAGTGAAGTGGTGTTTAAAATATATCAACACCTGTTTTCTGAAAAGCTGTAGCCTTATTTAGACGTGTCTAATATGTCTGCTGCTCTTTCTAGTTCTGCAAAGAATTCAGCACCAAACTTCCTAATTATAGGTTCTTTTAAGAATCTGAAAATAGGCACATTTAGTTCGTTTCCACATGCACAAGCTGGCTCACAAATCCCCCATTTATGATAGTTTACTGCAGTATGTGTTTTAAGATCAGTAAGTCTGATTGGATAAAGATGGCAGCTAATCGGTTTCATCCATTCGGATTCCCCGTTTCTATGAGCGGTATCAAAACTACATTTGGCAGTACCTTTTTCATCATAGTGAACGTAAGCACACTCTTCATCTCCTTTTAAAGGTGTTTCCAATTCACCATCGGAACCGATTACAAAAAATCCTTTTTCTTCAATAATCTCAATATTCTCGGCTGTCATATATTTTTTAGCAGCAGGGAAATTCTTCTCAAGTAGCTCCAGCTCATCTTCTTCAAGAGGTGCTCCTCCATGTCCTTCAACACAACAAGCACCCTTACATGCTGCTAAATCACAAACAAACTTTTTTTCAAAAATATCTAACGAAATTAATTTGTCGTCTATCTCTACCATTTGAATTTTCTATGATTCATGAATTCCATGAATTGATTTAATTTTCTATTTGAAATTTCACAAACTGTATTCGCCTTTAACGTTACTTGACCTTTCTTTTCATTAATGTTTACAATGTGATTGACGTTAATGATTTGGCTCCTGTGAATTCTGAAAAAGTCCTCGTCATTTAATGCTTCCAGTATAGTCTTTAGGTTTTTAGAAAGCATTATTACTCTTACATCAGTTAGCACTAACCTTGAATAAGAACCATCAGCTATAATGTAGAGGACAGAGTTTAAATTAATGTTTTCCGAGCCGATTTTTACGATTTTAGTTTCTTGATCGAGATGTGATGTTTGAAGAGTTTTATATTTTTCAAGAGCTAAAACTAAATCTTCTGGGTCTACAGGTTTTAATAAGTAGTTTATTGCTTTTGTTCTCCAAGCCTCTAGTGCATATTCGCTATATGCGGTGGTAAGGATGAAGTCAGTATTGGAATTATTCAATCTCTCTATAAGTTGAAGTCCATTCGTAGTTCTCATTCTAATATCAACAAAAGCTAGATCAGGCGATTTAGTTAAGATGAACTTTTCTGCTTCCAAAGGGTCTTGGAAGGTGTCGATGATCGTTATTTCTGGGCAATGTTTTTTAATCAGATAAATCAAAACATCTAATGCCGGTTTCTCATCGTCTATCAACACTGCTGTATACCTCTTCTC
>CAJXOV010000145.1 GCA_913057815.1 uncultured Flavobacteriales bacterium | reverse complement strand
AGATGTAGAGAGGTCTCGTGGGCTCGGAGATGTGTATAAGAGACAGATCCAGCGTCAATTGGTGGAGAATACGTGAAAATAGCAGCACATTCACCAGGTTCATTATTTATCGTTACATCCGAGGAACAATTTGCTAAAAATTCATCTTCTGGTAGAACGACAGGTACCGTAGAATCTATGAACTTTAAAATAAAAAATTCTCCTAAATTCCCTGGTATACTTAAAGGATTCATAAAGAATTCTCCCTGATTTAAGCCTAAAAAGTAATAAGAATCTGTAGCCCTATTATATTCTACGCTTACTCCAGTATCATTAGCTTCACCACCTGATGAGTAAAGTGCCTTATCCGATCCATCAGGATTTAAGATAGCAAAATAACTATCTAATTCATCTGTTCCATAAACTGATCCACCAAATACTACCCCTTCCGTTCTACCGGTTAATAATATTTCAGAATCATCATTCATGCTAATATCATAAATGGATTCATCTTCGTTTTCTCCTCTGAAAAACTTATACCATACTTCATTTCCTGAATCAGGATCTATTTTCAATAAAAACATATCTCTCCCACTTGTAAATTCAGTATTTCCTGAATTTATAGGAGCGCTATCAATGACAGAAATTAAAAAATCTCCTGAAACATTTGAACCACTAGGAAGACTCAGGCCTCCTAACAAAGTCATTTCCGTGTTACCACTTATAAACAGTCCTTCTGAACTATAATGTAAAGCAGATTTTGGATTAGCATTACTAGAGAGTAGTATCTTTTTAGTCCAGTTTATTGTTCCATCATAATCTACAGAGACCATAAAAATGTCAGGATCTATTGCACCTGATGTTAAGTCAGCATACCCATTACCTGTAATGTCAGCAATTTTAAATTCTAAGCCAGAAAACACACCGCTCCAGACTACTTTTCCATTATTTAATTCGACTCGATTTCGGTGCGCTAAATAATCTAAAGAAGACATATCATCTCCTTCAGAATCTCCGTTCATTTTCCAAACGTTACCTCCATCTATGGTGAATTTCATTAAACCAGTAAAAACTCCAGCTCCAGTAACATTATCTCCCTGAATCCTAAGGTCTCCTTCAGCTACATAACTCACATATACTCCTTCTTCTGAAGCTGCTATGTCATGTCCTACATTTTTTCCAGGACCATCACCAATTTCCGTCCACCTTACACTTCCATCTATTTCAAATGCTATAACACAAATTTGTTCGAATTCTCCAGGTAAAGTTGATGCTGCCACTACAGGACTTACATTGGTTCCTGCTATATTTAAATCTCCTCTAAAATATCCTGTACTATAAACTCTTCCTGTAGGATCTACATCTACTGAGAGTAAGGCATCGGTTTGATGATCACCTATGAGGTTTATCCACATTAGTTCGCCAGCAGAATTGTATTGAGCTATAAACCCGTCTTCATTATCAAACCCTGATAGAGTGCCGAAATTTGAAGGAACAGTTTCTATTGTAGCTGGATCAGCCACAGAAATGGAAAAATCAGACTCATCAAAATTCTGAATTTGTCCTACAACATAGAAAAATTCACCAAAAGGTGAAACGGCCATGTCATATACTTGAACAATTTGGCCAGAATCATAACTTGATTTCTCTAACCAATCTATGGACACTTGAGCATTCGAAAAAGAAGACAACAAGCTTATTATTAATGATATAAATACTAATCTAATCATTTTTAAGTAGGTGTATAATACCCTATTAATTCATTTATTCTCCTGTGTCTACGGGGTTGTAGGACATTTAGTTTCACCTTATAAGTTGATAAGAGCGATTAAAAACGAGACTCAGAAAAGTTCTAATATTGCGTTAGCTTCAAAAAGAGCCGAAAAAATGAGAACGACATTTCTACTTTGCATTGCTACGCTTTTAATTACCTGCTCAAAAAAAGGAATAGAATCATCTAAAGAATCAGATCTGATTCAATTCAAATCTTGGATGACAGGGACTTTTTCAAGCGCTGAACAATCCGCTGCAGATTCTACCTTCTATAGCATTAACATGGTGATAACACCAATTTGGTTAGAAAACCAAGATGCTGAATGGTTGTATATAGAACAGGCTTTATCCACTAAATTGAAGGAACCCTACAGGCAGCGTATTTATAAAATAAATCAATTGGCAGATGGATCCTTCGGCAGTGAAATATATGAATTGCCTTATGATGATCGATTCATTCACGGATGGGAAACTCCGTCAGTTTTTAATAAGATTACACCCGATTCATTAGTCATTAGAGAAGGATGTACTGTATTTCTTTCTAAGGTTAAATCAAATGAATATACTGGCTCAACTGACACAGACAAATGTAAAAGCACCTTATATGGAGCTAGCTTTGCCACTTCTAAAGTTCAAGTTTTCGCAGATAAAATCATCTCTTGGGATCAAGGTTGGGATGAAAATAATGAGCAAGTATGGGGAGCAGAAAAAAGAGGGTATATTTTTGAAAGAATTAAATAAAAACCCCTTACAGTCAATAACTATAAGGGGCTAATGTGGAGCCGGAGGGACTCGAACCCTCGTCCAGATACGGGATCCGTTAGCTTTCTTCATGCTTAGCTCTTACTTAATTTTCGACCATGCATACACTAAGAGCGGCAAATAACATGGCTTAGCCTATTGAGTTTCGCGAGTGCACCTAGACACAACACTCGCTAGTCTTTTTATACGATACCCCAAGTCTGCCGTAAAAAGACGAAACGTGCAGCGGGGCATCTCGTTCCGCTACCTAGTAGCTGGAATTAGGTAATCTGACTAAGTCGGATTAGGCCGCGAGAGCGTAAGAAGTGTTACCACTTAAAGTTTGAACATATTTATTTACGTGTGTACATTCAGCACACGACATGCTTACTAAAAAATCTGCCGAATTGTCAAAACCAAGTCGGCCCCAGATATAAAGAACACCGTTTATTACTAGACACAAACGGGTAGACAAAAATAGTACCTTTCTCCTCATGTCGCTTTGTTCGATGTACTTCTTATTTTCGCGGTGCAATATTTTTTTAGGAACCAAAACATAACCAGCACATGAAATTAGGAATCATCAGAGAAGGAAAAACACCACCAGACAAAAGAGTTCCTTTAAGCCCGCAGCAGTGTGCAGAGGTGAAAACAAGATTTCCTGATCTGGAATTAGTCGTTCAGCCTAGTCCTATTAGAAAATTTAAAGATTCCGAATATGCTGAATTAGGCATAGAATTAAATGAAGACCTTTCTGACTGTGACGTGCTTATGGGAGTGAAAGAAGTTCCTTTGGATATGCTGATTCCACACAAGACTTACTTTTTCTTTAGTCATACGTTCAAATTGCAACCGTATAATGCAAAATTGCTACGCGAGATATTAAACAAAAACATACGCCTAGTAGACTACGAAGTATTAAAAGATGAGAAGGATCATCGAATTATTGGTTTCGGACGGTATGCTGGTATAGTTGGGTGTTACAATGGTTTTAGAACTCTAGGACTTAAAAACAAAACTTACAGCATCAAGCCTGCTCACGAATGTGAAGACAGAGTGGAAATGGAAAGTTACCTAAATGATGTCATTCTTCCTAATGATTTTAAATGTGTGTTAACTGGATTTGGAAGAGTAGGCCAGGGTGCCCGAGAAATAATGGCTAAACTTCCTATCAAAGAGGTTTCTAAAGAGGAGTTTTTAACTAAAGAATTTTCAGAGCCTGTCTTCACTCATTTGAATACTGGAGATTATAATGGTCGAATTTCTGACAATGGGTATGATAGAAATGAATTTTACACTCAGCCGGAAAAATACAAAAGTACTTTTACTGATTTTGCCGCTGTAGCAGATATGTATGTGGCCTGTCATTACTGGGGAGAAGGTTCTCCTTTTATATTTACCAGAGAGGATATGAAAAATCCAAATTGGAAAATAGCTGTAGTAGCTGACATTAGCTGTGATATAGATGGACCTGTAGCCAGTACGCTAAGGCCTTCTACCATAGCTGATCCTATTTATGGTTATCATAAACAGGATGAAAAAGAAGTAAATTTTTCAGATGAGAATGCCATAGCTGTAATGGCAGTGGATAATCTTCCTTGTGAATTACCTAAAGATGCTAGTGAGGATTTCGGAAGAGTGATGATAGATAAAATACTACCAAGCTTAATAGAAAGTGATCCACATGATGTGATAGGAAGAGCTTCTGAAACTACGCTAGAAGGAAAACTTTCTGAGAAATTTAGCTACCTGCAGGATTATGTAGACGGTACGTTAAAGGATTAAAATTCTTTTTGAGGTAAAAAGGTGAACGTTATCGTTCCTTTTTCTGATTTAGGTGCCTCGGAATTTGATTTGAATTTCCATTTTCTAGCATAACTTTCTGACTGTTGCAAAAGACAGTTTTTACTCAAATCACCTTGAACTCCTTTGGCTGAAGTTACTTCCCCATCTCTATTAACCACAATCTCTACCACTATTTGGCCAAACAATCTGCACATATAAGTAGGTGTTTTTCGATATTCGGGATCTCTGGAAAAATCAAACTTTGAAGTAGCCATAGAGTAACTACTCTCTGATCCATTATTTCCAGTATTATCTTTTGGTTTTTTTGGATCGTCATTCTTTGACCCATCTTCCGTAGTTGAGGCTCCATTATCAGTTGATTGATCTTCTTTTTTCAGTTTGTTGAATTCATTCTGTTCAAATTCTAACATCTCTTTTAAAACCTGCTCGTCTGTCAAATTTTTATTGAATCCATAACTTTTAACTTCATCTGAAATTTCAGATCCCTCTTTAGCTACTACATTCTTATACTTTTCTAAGAGACTAGCAATGTCAGGTTCTTCAGGTGGAACTAGAGCTAGGAGTTCATCGGTTAATTCAAGGAACTCCATATCCACATTTTTCGAATTTGGCTGGTCATCAGAAAAACTAAACATCTCTTCATCAGCAAAGACTATCACCGTTAGAATCACCACATGAATCATCAGTGCCAGAGCTATTGCTTCTAAAACTGTAGAGGTTTTTTTGTTAGATGAAATTTCCGGCATTCAAATTTATTTGGCAGCTTTAATCGAACCAGTGCCATTTAATGATTTCGAAAGCTCTGGCTTTCCTTTATAAAAAACGTCACCAGAACCATTAATCTCTACATCTAATGATTCTTTCACAAAGAATGATGCATCACCAGATCCATTTGTTTCTATTTCCACTTCAAAACTTCTCATCTCTTTCGAGTTAAAATCTCCTGAACCATTACTTTCAACTTCTAAATAATCCGTAGAACCTGAAAATGAAATATCTCCGCTTCCGTTTAGTTCTGCCTCTAAACTTTTAGTTTCTAGTTCTAAAAACACATCTCCTGAACCATTGTTTTCAACATAAAGCTTTTGCACTTTAATTTTCCCATCTGATTTTAAGTCACCACTTCCTGTGTTTACTAAAGAACGGAATGATCCACCATAAATTTCGACAATCACATCCTTATCTGTTTTTATAGATTCTTCAATTTCAATAATTAATAGGCCATCCTCTACTCTGGTTTTCACATATGGCAGTAAATTCTCTTGTGCAGAAACGACCACTTTATCTACTTCAGCTGATTTAATTTGGCGAAATGTAGCGTTGATCATTCCGTTTAACTCAATTTCGTCAAAAGGTTCTAAACTTCTGGTTTCAGGTACTATTTCACCCACTCCTTTTATTACATCTTGACATGAAAAGAGACTAGTAGAAACTAGTAATAGGAGTATAAGCTTGAAATTATTCATACTATAAAATTAGTCATATTAACATAACTTATTAGTTCTGGCATGTAATTTGAAAACAACTTCTTCGTTATTTCGTATATTAGTAATCAATAAAAAAGAAATTAAAATGAAAAAGATATTTTTACTAGCTGCACTTTTCACTTTTGGAATCAGCTATTCAAACGCTCAGTCTACTACTACAGAGACTAAAACTAAAACAGAGTGTTCTAAGTCATGTTCTAAAAAATGTGCCAAAGAAATGGGAAAGACTTGCACAAAAGCTGAAGAAAAAGCAGCTAAAGGTGCAAAAGCTGACACAAATGCTAAGATTAGCGCTTCAAGTTCTAAAACTTCTGCTGCTGGTGGAGCTGATGCTTCTGCTAAGAAAACAGAATGTTCTAAATCTTGTTCTAAATCATGCAGTAAATCTAAAGCTGTAGAAGAGAAGAAAAAGAAATCTTCTATTTCTGTCTCTTATACACATCTCCGAGCCCACGAGACCTCTCTACATC
>CAJXOV010000144.1 GCA_913057815.1 uncultured Flavobacteriales bacterium | reverse complement strand
GAGATGTAGAGAGGTCTCGTGGGCTCGGAGATGTGTATAAGAGACAGAAGTAGTTACTTCTATTTTAGACAATTCCATGTTCCATTTGTCCTTAGTGTCTTGTTTGGTTGTATCAAAATCCCAGTGAGGAATTTCAGACTCCAAATTATTAAGGGCTCCAGCTGAACTAACAGACGAAAGTGCAAACTTCATCATAATTTCTTCACCATTTTCTGTATCAAAATTAAAGTACGCACGAATGTCTTTTCCAGCAATTTCCGGAAAATTCTCCTCTTGATTAAATCTCCTATAAAAGCCATCATAACGAATGTCATCGTATTTCTTATGACCATAGCTTTTGCATGGTTTTGAGAATTGCAACGCGAAAAAAATTTTTTTATCTCTAGCCCAGCCTTTAGTTTGTCTATAACCCGTAACCAATGAATCATTTTCTACTCTTATAAAAGTCCATACATTTTTATCATCATGATGATAAACATTATACACCATATCTAGAATAATGTGAGCTTCTGAGGTTTCTGGAAAAGTATATTTATGAAAGCCAACACGCTCGGTAGAAGTCAACTCTGCTTGAATATTATAACTATCTAAATCGACTTTATAATAACCTGGAGAAGCTTCCTCACTTTCATGAGAAAATACCGAATAAAACCCTTTTTCATCATCTTTAGTTTTTACTGGGTCGAGGATTAAATCTCCTGTGGTGGGCATAACCAAAAAGTCACCTAAATCTGAGTGACCTGTGCCACTAAAGTTAGTATGGGCAAAACCAATAATGGACGTGTCACGGTATTGGTAACCTGCACAATATTCATACGTCTCAGAATTATAGCTTCCGTCCTTTTTGAACATAACTTCAAAATTAGTTTGAGGACTTAATTGAACCATACCGAAAGGTGCTGTAGCTCCTGGGAAAACATGTCCCATTTTACTAGTTCCAATTAAAGGATTTACAAATTCAGTATAATCTAGGATGGCTCTATTTAATACAGGATCCTCCAACTGTTTTGGCCCATTTTGACAGGAATTCAATAATAAAAAACCAAAAATTAGAGTTATGACGTGATTCATTGATCAGATAATAAAAGTTGCTACGAATTTAATCGAAATTCAATCCCTGCTTATACTCACAATACTTATTCTAAAATGGAAACATTTGCTGAAGTTCATCGGCTATATTTTTCATCGATTCCTTAATAGGTGTGTCACTAAGTGGAATGGAAACTGGGATATCTATAACAATAGGAATTTCTCCATTTACCTTAATTGGCTGTATGAAATGTACCATAACTATGGTTTTAATAGGAAGGTGAAGCGGCACATTCTGATCTAGTGGAACAACCATTTCGAATTCAACATCTATGGTTTGTTGTACTGGAATATCTATGGCAATCGTACTTTTTATAGACATCGGATCACTGAAAGCAATTTGTACATCTTCAGAGACTGGGATACTCGCCTGAATGGGGACTCTAATTCCCCTGCCCTTTTTACCGATCGGCATTAATACTTTTTGGTCTATTGGGATTTCAGTATCCAGGCTAATGGTTACATCGTCCATTATTCTAATATCAGCATCTAATTCGATATCCTGCTGAGCGCGAATATTTATTGGTACTTGAATAAGGTCTTTAACAGGAATGTTAGCCTTTATATTGACATTATCGTCAACTGTCAATTCCACTTCGACCTCAATGGGATGGAGAAGTTCAATTTCTGTATTAAATGGAATGGTGGTGTTGAGATGAACAGAATAGTCTATCGTTTGATCACCAATACTTTCCAGATATTCAGCAGCTAATTCTAGATGGTTTTGCGTATGGCTTTTTACTATTAGTAATACTACAATGATCCCAATATTAGTGAAAGCAAGTGCTAAAAGTGCCCATTTGGTGTTATTCATCGTAGATTAATTCTTTCTATAGCTGGCTGTTAATGTAGTAATCTTTAGGCAATGTGCTTTATTCGTTTTAAAAATAAATTTTAAAGACCGCAAATAGAAAGCACTTAAGTATACTAGAAATACTAAAAAAGGTTGAGCTTTTCGACAATTGATCCTGACTCTGTTTTAAACTCAAATAAGTAAACTCCTTTAGAAAGTTCGCCAACATCAATAGAAGAATTGGAAATGGAGTTAATCGTTTTAACAAGCTGACCCTGAAGATTTATAATTGCAACTGATATTTGATCTTCAGTATGATTGACAATAACATTTCTTAAACTCTGATCAAAGTATACTTCCCAAACCTTTTCTTCTTCAGAAATAGAAAGAGGTTCACACTCTTGTACTTTCTCATAAAGTTGATCTTCTTGGGTAGATGTATTAATTCTTTCGACTGTCTTATCTGGACAAATCTTATAAATCACAGGATAAAAATTGACGTTATAGTCTATGAACACATCTCTGTCTGGCCATTCTACATTAAACTGGGGATAGGGTGTTCCTTCTAGCCAGTTTCCCGCTGTGTTCCATACTTCTCCTATTCCAGTAAAAGCATTTACACCATTGTACTCATCATGTTCAAGAGCTAACACCATAACTTCATCTGTTCCTTCTGGCCCATATTGATCATACATATTTTTCAACTTTTCAGTCTGATGATATCCCCAGCATCCTGGGCAATGTGCCGCAAAAATTTCAACAAAAACAACTTTACCCTCATTCAGATATGAATATAAATTGTGCGTTTCACCATACCAATCGATAAGTGTGAAATCAGCAGCAATGCTTCCATCATCTATTTGGCTGTATGCATTTAAACCAAATACGCAAGCGAATACTAAAATGAGATTTTTCATGTGAAGTAAAAATAACATAACTGCATGAAGCAGTTATTTCAAAGTTAGCACGATTATAGGATTAGGATATTCTACCTATATTCCTATTTTTTATTAGAATCAGAACGAAACTGAAGGTTTCTCAGGGTTCTTTTTCTTTCGAAAAAGTCTTTCTATTCTTTGAATATTTTCTCAGTAATTTCTCCTTGGTTAGAAGTTACAGTTAAAAAGTAAGTCCCTGTGTCTAAGTCAACAAGCGATATAAGTGGTGTTTTAAATGTTTTTAATATTTGGCCAAGTGAATTACTCAGGACAGCTTTTTCAAACCAAAGTCCATCTTTTAGCTCTATTGTTAACCAATCATTAGTTGGATTTGGATAAACGTTCATTCCTAGTGAAGACACTTTTTCTTTAACTGATACCGGATTGGCTTGATACACTCTCACATAATCAATTTCCATAGCATCTTGTGTAAAAGCGTTCGTTATAGATTCTTGAATAGCCAGATTTAAAAGAATGTATTGAGGAGCGTCAAACGGCCATGTGCTTGAATTTTTAACCTCTGGGTTATAAGTATAATGAGTTATTCCATCTACGCTAAACTTAATCTTCTCGGAGCTCCATTCCATGGTGTACACATGAAAATCAGATGATGCAGTAGCTAAATATTGTCCACCATGGTTAACAGTAGCTCCTGAACTAGAAGGTGTGTGCATAGCGCTCTGTACAAAATTTTGATTCCAACCCCAATGTTCCATAATATCGATTTCTCCGCATGCTGGCCAAGACGTAGTTCCATATCCTTGAGTTTCCCAATAGGCTCCATCTTCATTAATATTTTGTCCTAACATCCATACAGCAGGCCATGTACCCACTCCAGTTGGAAGTTTAGCTCTCACTTCTACTTTTCCATAAGTGAAGGCAAATTTAGAATTCAGTCTAGCAGAAGTATACTGTTTTGTAACACCCTGATCAGTGAAGGTTTCATCTATAGCTGTTACATTTAAAATTCCATCACTAATAAAAGAGTTCTCCACTCTGTCAGTATAGTGCTGTTGTTCATTATTATACCAGCTTCCACCACTTGGAAGCTGCGTTTGATGAAACCATTTTAATGAATTGACGGCTCCAGCTTCTTCAAATTCATCAGACCATACCAAATAATCAAAAACCGGCTCCGTAGAAGCGGTTTCATAAAACAGAATATCATCTAAGTAAGCTAAAACAAAATCATTGTTGTCTTCCCCGTTGAGTTGAATCACTACTCGGTTAAAATCCATCCTTTGAATGGGCGGAGGAGAACTTTGATCAAAGTTGCTGAAATTATCATTTCCAATATCGAAAACGACCTCTTGCCATTGGTTTAACTGTATTGGCTTTATTATTTCACTTTGTGTTACCCAAGATTCACTTAGGGTTCCATCTTGAAGTTTTAGAGAAATTTGAATAGGTGACCCGCCAGTCAGTCCTGATGAAGGAACATACACATTCAGTTTGAATGTATTTTTAATGGAGAAGTCAAAATTACTGGCAGCATCAAATCTCACATTGGCATATTGGCCTCCAGTATCATTGTATTCTAACACCGTGGCTGACGTGTTTATTCCCTGCTGAAAAGGGTTAGAAAAACTAGTGTCCATTCCACAATCATCACCATACCATGTAGTGATAGTTCCGTTTTCTTCAAAATCATCTTGCACATCCTGGGCTAATAGTACAGAGGACGAAAGCATAAATAAAGCTGATAAAAAAAGAAAGAACTGTGAATTTTCATATAACATAGTGTTAAATATACACTTAATCTGTTTAATAGGATATAACAGAGAATTTACTTTTTATTACAAGGACGAATTTGACTCTATAAATCACACTCTTAAGTAGTTTTAGTGGCGTTGCAACGCAGTAGAAATTCTTGAGCCAAAGTAATTAATGAGAAGTCAATTTTACATTTCGGCCTCTTTCTATGATCAAGTATAACACTGAGCCTAAAACTGGAATTAGAACTACTATCAAAAGCCAACCGAGTTTTTTATTCCCTTGAAGTGTTCCTCTCATCACTTTAACAATCCCATAAATCCAAAGAATGGTAAACATCAACAGCGCAAATTGCCAAATAAAAAAGCCTAGAGCAAAGTCTGTTTTGAGTTCCATTGTGATTTTAGCCTTTAGTTAAATAACCGACTTATAGTATTGTAAATATAAACAGGGTATTCGCTCTATCCAAATACGGTGATTACCCTATATGAACAAGGAACTCCATCCAATAATTTTGTAGAAAAAAATTATGAAAAAATATTTACTGTCATTTTCCGCTACCCTAATTTTAATCGTTTCTTCTCCCTTTATACAATTGGCACAGGATTGGTCAGCAGTTGGAGGGTTTGATGCCACTGGGGCGGCACCGGAAAAAGTCATTGAATTTGAAGGAGACTTGATTGTATGTGCTGAATTCACTACTGTCAATGGAGAAGATCTAGGTCATATTGTTCGGTGGGATGGAACGGCTTGGACTCAAATGGGAACAGGTATCACTGGAGATTTTAAATGTATTGGAGTAGCTAATGGTGAGTTGTTTGTTGGAGGAATTCTAATAAGTGAAGATCAAGTAAATCAACAATCCATCTACAAATGGGATGGGACAAATTGGGTAGGAACAGGAGATGCTATTGACGTAGGTTACCCTTCCGCACTTACAGAATGGAATGGTCAATTAGTAGCTGCTGTAAATGGCTCAGGAGTGAATAATTCTATTAAAAAGTATAATGGAGGAACTTCATGGACTCAAATAGGAGCAGATATAAGTGATCCAGATGAGTTTTATCAAGATGTAAATGCTTTAGTTGCCCATAATGACACTCTTTTCATAGCTGGTACCTTTGACAATGTGGGAATTGATGAAAATGCACAACGCATAGCCAAATTCGATGGAGAAAATTGGGTCTCAGTTAATTTTCCAATGCCTGGGCCTGATCTTCCAAACCCAAATTATGGAGAGGTAAATGTGTTGGAAGTACATAATGGAAGACTATTTGCAGGAGGACAATTCACTCATTACGGAGGAGTGCAATGGTCGAGACCATGTATAGCATATTATGAAGGCGGCACCTGGACCGCATTTGATATTGACGAAGAATTTCCAAGTGTAATTCATTGTCTGGAATCTGATGGTGAAAATTTATTTTGTGGAGGTGAAATAGGATACTTTGATGAAGGAGACCTAACTACCGGTGTAGTTGTATTCGATGAAGCGGATGAAAACAATTTCATCAATTTGAACTTTTACAATGTCGCACAAAACTATGTAGAGGTTACAAATTTAACTTTGCTAGAAGGGTCAATCTATGCTACTGGTTCATTTGCTTTTGCGGGGTCTGCCGATGCACTTGGTGTGGCCAAATTCAACGGTGTTATGCCTCAACCAACGGCTATCAATGAAAATAATACAATAACCTACCAGAGAATTGGACTTTCCCCCAACCCTTCTAC
>CAJXOV010000143.1 GCA_913057815.1 uncultured Flavobacteriales bacterium | reverse complement strand
ATGTAGAGAGGTCTCGTGGGCTCGGAGATGTGTATAAGAGACAGATTAACTACTATGTCAAAACGATTTTTGGTTATGAATTGATCAATTTGACTTGGATCCATTAGGTCTATCGATGAGCAATTTGGCAAAGTTGTCTCTTTCCTAGCGATTCCATAGACGTCATAGTTATCGGATAAGTGATTGAATAATTCTTTTCCGATAAAACCGCTAACACCTACTATTAGTATTTTTTTCATTTTATTAGAGCCTCTTCAAAGAATCTTATTGCTTTACCTTCCGTTAAATCAAATTTAGTCTCATTTCCTTCTAAAAGAAATTCAAGGATATAAATTATTTCATTGTACCCAAACAAACTCCTAATATATGTGGTGCCCGAATGTCTTGGATTAATTTCAAACATCTTAGGTATACCATGCTTATCAATTCGTAGTTGGAAATTACAGGATCCGTGGGGCTGAAGCTTCTTTGTTATATCGATTAGGTATTTTTCCAGGACAGGAGAGATGTCTTTTTTATAAGTAGAGATAAATGTATTCCCCTCTTTCAGTGACCTATTTAAGGCTATGTGAGCCTTTAGTTCTCCGTCTAATGCAATCACTCCACATGTGTATTCAGTAGTGTCATCTCCTACACATTCTTGAATAATTGGATCATTTGCAAGTGTTAAAGCACGTTCTAATTCCTTAGTATTATTGACTTTATACACTCCTATGCTTCGAGCTCCTATTCTAGGTTTTACAATAAGAGGATAAGCCAGTTCGCTAAAATCACATTCAGAAGGAAGGTATGTTTTAGGGTGATATAGACCGTTATCCTTTAAAAATTGATAAGTTTTATACTTGTCGTTTCCTATTTCTATTACTCTTTTACTACTTACTATAATTTTACAGTTGGTAGCTGATTCCATCTCTTGTTTTTTTTCAGCCAAGAGTGGTAGTTCAAAGTCTACACCTACAAAAAGTACATTTAACTTTTCATTCAGGATGATGTTAGTTAGTTCTTTTAACCAAATTTCCTCAGTTCCTGCTTTAAGAAGGTCAGGCAGAATGTAATTTTTGTTACACCATAGAGAGCCTACAGTATCAGGGAAGTAGTCAAAACCAACGAGAGAATATTTATCCTTATTTGAACTACGGATGATGCTTTTTATGATAGCTTGTCCAATTAAACTACCAGTGCCTGTAATTCCAATTTTATACATGTATACGTGATTTATTTGCATAATAATCTATGCATTCTTGTGGGTACTGCCTCGTCTTCATCTCGTTTATTACAATATCAATGTCAAAGATCAGCTCTTTAAGTTCAAAGTTATTCTGACTGACATCCCAAATTACGTAATTTGAAACATTGATAAACTTTCTGTTCTGGCCAATGCTGCCAGGATTTAGGAGCTTAAATGAATTGACAGTTCGTAAAAATTGCTGGTGAGAGTGGCCTACCATTAAGTTTTCATTAATTCTGATTTCAGAATCATGAAAGATGTATTGATTATCGATGGTGTGAGTGCATAAATAATCTTCTACTTGATGCGATATTTTATACTTTGAAATAACTTCCATTTGATTGAAGTCTTCGAAGCATTTTTTAAAAAATAAAGGAACTAGCCAGTGTTTAGATTCTAACTTTTGCTCAAGAAAATAACCTTCGTGATTTCCACGAATGTTGATGCAGTTGTCTAATGTGTCCACAAGTTGTACGCATTCATTGCTCCATGGCGCATAGTTTACAACATCTCCCAGATTTATATAAGCATCTACTTCTTCACTTTTGAGAACTTGTTCAAGAGCGGGTAGGTTACCATGGACATCAGAAAAAATCAAATACTTCATTTGGAATTATTAACCCGAACACTACTTGTAATATTAACCACTCGGTCAGCTAACCATTCTGAATTTGAGAGGTCTCCAGTCTGAAATTCTTTAAACATATCCAAACGATTCATTAACTCCCATATTGGACGTGTCATTATATCACGGTCATTGGTCTCTTTTAAAAAGTTATTTCTCTCTTCTCTGTCTTTGAGAATAACTGTATTTAGCCAATAATTGGCTTTGGTATTTTCATTTTCGGTGACAAACTGTATTCCAGAATTTTCAAAGAATTTCTGATATTCACTAGCTAAAAGTCTTTGGCTAGAGACGAAACTATCTAATTGTTCCATTTGAGCCACTCCTAAGGCTGCAGCAAGGTTCGTTAATCTGTAATTGTAGCCAATAGTATCATGTACATATTCCCAAGGGTGAGGAACTTTAGCCGTAGTAGTGATGTGTTTAGCTTTTTTAGCCAATTCATCATCATCGGTAATTAACATTCCTCCACCTCCGGTAGTAATGGTTTTATTTCCATTAAAGCTCAATGTGCCAAATAGACCAAATGTTCCAGTGTGTTTTCCTTTGTAATAACTACCTAAACTCTCGGCAGCATCTTCTATTAAGATTATATTATTCTTATCGCAGATTATTTTAATTTCTTCAATCCGAGCTGGGTGTCCAAATGTGTGCATAGGAATAACCGCGGTAATGAATTTTCCGGAACTAAGGTTTTTCGGTTGTACTTTATTTGTTTGAATGTTTAATTCAGGCTTGGTATTATTCAGAATAAAGAGTTCTAACTTTTCTGGAGAAAGACCCATGGTATCTCTATCCACGTCTATAAAAATGGGTGATGCCCCGGTATAGGAAATAGCATTAGCAGTGGCTACAAATGTGAGCGGCTGTGTGATAACTTCATCTCCTGGTTTTACTTCAGAGAGTACTAGTGCTATGTGAAGAGCGGCAGTTCCTGATGAAGCAGCTATAGCGTGCTTAGACCCTGTGTACTCCTTAACTTGGTTTTCAAATTCTGTTACAAATTTACCAACGCTAGATACAAATGTAGAATCAACACATTCGTTCAAGTACTTCTTCTCGTTACCATTAAAAACAGGTTCATGCAATGGGATGAATCCATTTGGCCTATTATAAGCTTCTCTAACAAAATTTACAAAGTCATCTATCAGCATTGAATTACATTTTGGAGTCAAGGTATTTCCCTTTTTCTTCGTGTCCGAAGTTAGGAATCAGTTTGAAAAACAAATCTACTAATTGACTTTTGCTCCATTTTTTATTGACTTTCATGGAGTTAATTTGATTCTCGAAGTGATTAAGTTTTTCTTCATCAAATTGAGCTTTATTTTTTATAACGCCTAAGTTGCTAAATCTTTTTAAATCAAGTTCTTCATTGTCAGTATAAAATTCTTCGAAATCTTTTTCGCCAGTTGTATCGCTTTTAGTAAACAGGCAAGGCCAGCTATTACCGTTGTTTTCTTTTGCCATTACTCTAGCCTCATCTTCATCCTTACAAAGAATAGCCTTTAAACCTCTTTTATCCAGGTATTTAATAGCAATTTCTGAAAAAGTCATTAAATCCAGTTCTGAATCTAGTTTTGGAAAGAACACATCTCTATTTTCACCGAAGATACAAGCCATAAGACAAAGTTCACCTGACTCTTCAGGAATAACGAAGTATCGTTTAATGTCATTGGGGGCGACTATAGGTTGCTTTTTCTCTATTCTTTTATTAAAACTATGTAAAAGAGAACCGTCAGAGAACGCAACATTAGCAAAACGAGCCATAGATACTGAAATATCATGGCTTTTTCTGTGAACGAACATTTCCATTATTCTTTTTGATCCACCCATCATATTCACAGGGTTAGCAGCTTTGTCAGTAGATACGCAGAAGTATTTCTTTACACCATTTTTTATAGCCTGATCTAATGTTTTATCTGTATTTACAATGTTTGTGTTGATCATACGCATAAGAGTGAATTCATCTTTTTCACTTCTTACATGCTTTAGTGCTGAGAGATTTAGGATATAATCATAATGTCCATCATTTTCCCAAAAAGCATCATATTCAACAGAACCGATGTCTAATGCAAAAGTTTGAAAATCTCCATTTATGTATCCGAATGAACTACGAATGTCTCTAACAAGTTCAGTGAGATTGTTTTCAGACAAGTCAACTACATGGAGTTTCTTAGGCTGACGTTTAAATAGTTCTTTTGTTACTGCTTGTCCAATAGATCCAGCACCACCTAAAACCAAAAATTTAGAAGTTGAAACTATTTGTTCTAATTCTATTTTATTAGCCTTTAGGTCTTCTGTGAAAAGTCTGTTTTTTCGTCCTATTAAATCTAATATTTCCATTTCTAACGCTTGTAAACAGTAGGATTCGCTTTGCAAAGCATCAAATTTAATCCTACAAAAATTAGTCTTCTTATTTAATTTAGTGTTGTTTTTTCAATAAACCTTCGCAAGGCTAATCCTTTGGTTATTTCTCTTCAATATTTATTATTCTATCACAGCTTTGCAAAGTGGTCAGTCTATGGGCAATTATTATGACAGTTAAATCTGTGTCAGAAAGGGTAGCTATAGAATCTGAAATTTCTTTTTCTGTTTGTTCGTCTAAAGCAGAAGTGGCTTCGTCAAAAAACAATATTTCTACTTTTCTATACAATGCTCGTGCTATTCCAACACGTTGTCTTTGTCCTCCTGATAGCTTAGTGCCCGCTTCTCCTACCTGTGTTTTTATACCAAGTGGTAAGTCTGATATGAAATCCTTCAAACTAGCTTTTTCCATGGCACTATTTAACAGGTCCAAATCTACTTCTGAAGACGGAATACCTAAAGCTATATTTTCTTCTAAAGTTCCATCAATTAAGTAAACTTGCTGTTGTACGTATCCTACTTTACTATAATAAGAATTGCTGAACTCTTGATTGAAAACAGTATCATCTATTTTAAACTCTCCTTCCTGAGGCGGTATAAAACCAAGGAGCATATTCATTAAAGTAGTTTTACCAGATCCTGAAGCACCGACTAACCCAATACTTTCTCCTTTATTTATTTTTAGATTATAATTTTCAAAAAGAGGTTTTGGATTATCTTGAAATTTACATGTGATAGATTCTAAAGAAATGCTTTTGTCGAATGAGATGTCCTTTTGAGCAGGTAGTTCTTGAGTTTCTGTTTTGATAGGTTCCAGAACATCATGAATCCAAAAAGTTTGATTTAATCCGTTAATGGCAATCATGATTCTATTTATGGATGGCATTACACGGTATCCAGCTATAGCAAAGACACCAAGTAGTTTGATTAAATCAAGTTTGGTCATAGAAAACTTGAGACCAAATATGATGATCATTACGAATGCCATCATTAGTGAGGTTTCTATCACTCTCGTTGGCGCTAAATTAAGGACAGAGGACTTTATTTGTGTCTTTGAAAATTCATTTACATGCCCTTTTAGTTCATTACGAAAGTAATCCTCTTTTTTTGCCAAAATTATGTCTACGAATCCGTAAATACTTTGAAAAAGACTTTTAGAGAGTAGAGGTGTAACTCTTTTCTGGATTTCTCCGATTTGAATTGATTTTTTTCTTACCCAGAAATAAAACAAAGCAAATGTAGGCAGCACGGTTACTAGAAGTAATCCAAAAATCTTAGGATTGAATAATCCTATACCAATAAAAATTATAATGAGTATAAAACATTCATTTAATAAAGTAAGAAACCCGAGAACTTGCTTTTGGGCGAACTGGAGACAAGCTCCATTTACATTCCGCATAAGAGTGTGGGCATTGTTGTTTTTAAAGAATGAAAATCCTCTTCTATAGTATATCCCATTCAGCTTAATAGAGAAGAACTCATAAAGCGTAAATGCAAATTTGCTTTGGACATAAGCTATTAAAAGGCCAGTAACATTTTTTATAAAAATGACCACTAAAAGAATCAAACTAACTATGATGATTAGTTGGTTCTCCGAGGTCAAATTTAGCGCTGAATAAATGTAGTTTGCCCATTCATATTTAGCTATAACGTCATCTTCTAGTAGAATCGAAAAAACAGGGATTATGGCTCCCAAGCCTACGAGTTCAAGGCCAGAATTGAATAGTAGCAGGATGCTAATTAAGATTGCTCTAAATCGATAAGACTTAGGCAAAATGCCCAGCAAAAATTTAATTGGTTTAACGAAAATTTTCATAAACTATTTTCGAATTATTAAAGATTCTCTCTATTACTATTGAAGTATAAATCAATCTTGTTTCTAAGTCCAAAGATATTTGAATTAAAGGTTTTTAGGTTCTTTATTTTGATTTTATTACAAGTCAAATCTTAGTTAGATTAATGAATATCTTAAGCAAGATAAAATCTCCAACAACATTGTTTAAGTAGTTGTTCAAGAGAGTGTTGCGAAAGTGTTCCCCATAGACTCTCAGT
>CAJXOV010000142.1 GCA_913057815.1 uncultured Flavobacteriales bacterium | reverse complement strand
ATTAATATATGGAATTGACTTGATTACAGGAGCTTCACATGCTGCTAAAGTAGCAGCTGTAACGCTGAATCCCATAAATTTCAAGAAGTCTCTTCTTGGAGTAGAAGTTTCATCTAGACTTTCTTCAGCTAAAAATTCAGTAGCTGCTTGCGTTTCTGCTGGAAATTCATTTTGAACCGACTCTTTAAATCCTTCAGTTTCGTGAAGTTCGTCTAATCCTGTCCAGTATTTTTTGGTTACTCCCATTTTGTTCTCTCTAAGAATTATGGTTTAGTAATGACATTTAGAACATTCCCATCCTCCCAGCTCCTTCACTGTGATTACGTTGTCTTCTAAATATTTCTTTAAATCTCTTTTTCCTAACTCAGTATCGATAAGCCTATCATGTATTTCTTGATAATAACCATTATCCGAATTCATTACAGACACACCTGCCTTACTGTGACACTCGATACACCAACCCATAGTTAACACATCCTTCTCTAAAGAAATAATATTAACATCTTCTTCAGCTAGCTTCATAATTTCTTCACTAGTAGCCACTTTACCAAGCATATACTCTTGATCAACTGGTCCATGACATTGCTGACATGGCAGACCAGCTACATTAACATGTTGTGAGTGATTGAAATAAACATGATCTGGTAGATTATGTACTTTATTCCACGTAATTGGTTTTTGAACGTAATCTTCTATATATGTCCCAGCTTCAGGATCGAAACCAACATAATCATAAATCTTATGAATCTCAGCAGTCATTTCATCACTCTCACCCACCTTAACTCCTTTATGACAATTCATACACAACATAGGCTCAGGAAGCCCAGCATGCTTCGACTTACTAGCAGAGTTATGACAATACTCACAGTTAATTCCATTTTTACCTGCATGAAGCTTGTGATTAAACTCAATAGGCTGTTCTGGCTTGTAATCCTCCATAACATTAATAGCCATTCCTAAATTATAACCCCAAGGGATTAAGAAGAAAATGACAATTACTAATGTAAGAAGTGAAGCAATAACCTTATTCTCCCACAACCATACTTTAGCTCTCTCTCCATAAGAAGTATGAGGAATACCGTCACCAGTTTCTCTTTCCTGAATACTCGAACCAATAGCTCTTCCTGCTCCAGAAGCAGCAACAGCGATAATAGCAAACACTACTGCCAATATCAAATACCAAAATATAGGATCTCCAGCCTCAGCTGCTTTCGCCTCCTCGTTATACCAATCTTTTCCACCCTCAACAGGACCACTAACAGGAGGCTCATATTCAGAAATGTAAGTCAGCACATTATTGATATCCGCATCATTCACCGCTTGGTTCTGCATCCACTGAAACTTCGGCACCCATGTAGCAGTCATTTTAAGAACATAATCATCTCCAGTAGCCGCAGCCTTTTTTGGGTTTTTAATCCAGAGCTTAATAAGCTCGTCTTTCCCAGCCCACCTCTCGCTTATTCCTTCTAAAGAAGGAGCAGCCAACACACTCCCGTCTAAAGAGTGGCATGTAGCACAATTATTATTAAATACAGCTTCTCCCGCATCGTAATCACCGCCCTCATGTATGGTAGCAAGTGACTGTAAACTAAGCAATAGGATAGTAAAGAGGCCCAGGAATCTGAAACTCTTAATTTTTTTGTTCTGCTCGATTGGCAGTGGGTTATTTCCGCTCTTCATTGTCTAAATCGGGTCGAAATTCGAGGGCAAATTTAACTGATTTTAACCCTAAGGATGTAAGATTGCAACGCCAATAATTTTATTTAGAATCTTTCTAAATAGGGGCAGATTATCGAGAGGCTATTCAAAACAAAAGCAATAAATCAGTATTTAGCACGGTTATTGGCATAATATAGTCCTACTTATTAATATCTAAATGCTTAAGGTGAACCCTATATATTTGCACTCATGAAGAATTATATCACACCCATTTTTGTTCTATTATTCTTATTGATCAGTAGTCAAGGAATATCCCAGGATGACAGAACATTCTGGCAAAAAATATTTGGAAAAAAAAGTGATCAAGTAGATGTAAAGGAACCTAAGAACTCCCAAGACTCTTTAGCCCTTCTATTAAATAATCATTTGGGAAATGAAACGAACACAATTGAACCAGAGGACACCCTAGACAATACTTACACAGTTGATAAACCAGTGAAAAACAGTGAAGGTTCGGTGACCTTATATATGGACGACAATATTACTAACTGGTTAGACACGGTTGAATCAGCCACAATCACAGGTTTCAGAATTCAAGTATTTATGGGTGACTTGACAGAAGCTCGGTCCATAAGGTCTTCCATGCTTAATAGCGGAGAAAGAGCCACTCTAGACTATAACTCTTCTGACTACTTCGTACGAATAGGTGATTTCAGAAATTATATCTCTGCCGAGAAAAAGCTTAATGCTATAAGAGAGTTATATCCTAGCGCATACGTTGTTAAGGATAACATTAAACTTAAATAGCTAACTCTAGCTATTTAAGGTTCTCTTCACTTCAACTTCTTCGAATGCTTCGATATGATCTCCTGCTTTGATATCATTGTAGTTGGCTAAATTCAGACCACACTCGTAACCTTTAGCTACTTCTTTCACATCATCTTTAAATCTCTTCAGAGATCCTAATGTTCCAGTGTATACAACTATTCCGTCTCTAATCAATCTTACCGTACTGTTTCTAGCAATTTTACCTTCTAGCATGAAACAACCTGCGATAGTTCCGACTTTAGATATTTTGAATGTTTCTCTAATTTCAGCAGTACCCAGAACTTTCTCCTCAATACGAGCAGATAAAAGTCCTTCCATAGCTTCTTTAACTTCATCTATGGCAGCATATATTACTGAGTAAGGCTTGATCTGAATTTCTTCTTGTTCAGCTAACCTTCTAGCAGAAGGTGAAGGTCTTACCTGGAATGCTATAATTATAGCATCAGATGCTGATGCTAATAGTACATCAGATTCAGAAACTTGACCTACTGCCTTATGTATTACGTTAACCTGTATTTCATCCGTAGACAATTTCAATAAGGAATCAGTTAATGCTTCAACAGAACCATCAACATCACCTTTAACAATCAAGTTCAACTCCTTGAAATCTCCAATGGCAATTCTTCTACCAATCTCCTCCATAGTAAGATGCTTCTGTGATCTCACTCCTTGCTCTCTTTGTAACTGTTGACGCTTATTGGCAACATCTCTAGCTTCTTTCTCATCCTCAAATACGTAGAATTTATCTCCCGCATTAGGAGCTCCACTAAACCCAAGAACTGTAGCCGGCATAGCTGGCCCAACTTCTTCTATCTTATTGCCACGCTCATTATGAATAGCTTTAACTCTTCCTGAATGCTGACCAGCTAGAATCGGATCTCCTATTCGAAGTGTTCCGCCTTCTACTAGCACGGTAGTAACGTATCCTCTTCCTATATCTAAAGAAGATTCAACAACAGTTCCAATAGCTCTCTTATTAGGATTAGCTTTTAGGTCTAATAATTCAGCTTCTAATAAAACTTTATCGAGAAGCTCATTTACATTGGTTCCCATTTTAGCAGAAATATCTTGACTCTGGAATTTACCTCCCCACTCTTCTACTATAATATTCATGGCCGTTAGCTCCTCCTTAATTCTATCTGGATTTGCGTTTGGTCTATCTATTTTATTGATCGCAAAAATCATAGGGATTCCTGCTGCTTGAGCGTGATTAATAGCCTCTTTAGTCTGTGGCATCACAGCGTCATCTGCGGCTACTACAATAATGGCCAAATCTGTTACTTGTGCACCCCTTGCTCTCATGGCAGTAAAGGCCTCATGACCCGGAGTATCTAAGAATGTAATAAGCTTACCGTTATCTAGCTTCACATTGTAAGCTCCTATATGCTGGGTGATTCCACCGGCTTCACCTGCTATTACGTTTGCCTTTCTTACATAATCAAGTAGGGATGTTTTACCATGATCTACATGTCCCATTACTGTAACAACAGGTGGACGTGCTATTAAATCTTCAGTATCATCTTCCTCTAACACAATGGACTCCTGGACATCAGCACTAACAAACTCCACTGTATACCCAAACTCTTCTGCAATTATCTGAATAGTTTCTGCATCCAGTCTTTGGTTGATAGAAACAAAAATACCCAATGTCATACACGCGGAAATTATATCTGTCGGTGTTTTAGACATCATGTTAGCCAATTCAGAAACTGAAACGAATTCAGTTAATTTTAGAATAGACTTTTCTTCTTCAGCTTTTTGTAAATCCTCCTCAGTTTTTTGAGCTACAGCATCTCTCTTAGCTCTTCTTAACTTAGCGGATTTATTCTTTCCTTTTCCGCTTAACCTAGCCATAGTCTCTTTCAGCTGCTTTTGTATAGCTTCCTTGGATACTTCACCTTTTTGATTAAGCTCTGGCTTTTTCTTATTGAATTTATTTCCTCCGGCTCCTCCAGGCTTATTCCCACCTCTGTTTCCTGTGTTTCCAGTATTGCCTCCTCTAGTAGGTCCGCCAGTTTTAATTGTCTTGTCTATATTGACCTTAACACGTTTTCTTTTTCTCTTTCTTTTTTCTGCTTCTCCAGAAGGCTTTTTCTCGACAGGTAATTCAATTTTACCCATCACTTTAGTCCCTCTTAATTTCGTGAATTCGGCTCTTATAGTTTCAGGCTCAGCAGGAACGTCAGTCTTTGCTTCAGGTGTAGCTTTAGGAGCCTCAACTTCAACTTTCTTAGGAGTTACTTTCTCCTCTTCCTTTTTAGGAGGTTCAACTGGTTTTTCAACCGGCTTTTCTACCTTGGCTACCTTTTTAGCTGGCTTAGGATCTAGATCTATTTTATCTAATACTTTTAGACCTTTTAGCACAGGTTTCTCAGCAGCTATCTCTTGCGGCTCTTCTTTTGCTTTCTCAACCGGCTTAGGTTCTTCCTTCTTCTCTTCGACTGGAGCTGGTGCTTCAGCTACAACTGGTTCCGGCTCTGGGGCAGGAGCAGGAGCAGGTGTTTCCTTCACCACTTCTGGTTCGGCAGCTTTTGGTGCTGGAACCTCTACAGGAGATTTAAGACTATCTATGTCTATTTTATCAGTTTCTTGCTTAGGAGCTACGACTTGATTTGAATCAATAGAAATTGACTCTTTTTGCTCTCTAGTACGATTAGAGATTTCGGAAGACTTTTCCTTCATCTCTTTATCAGCGGCAAATTCCCCCATCAATAAGCTATACATATCAGGATCAATCTTAGTGGTAGGCTTAGCCTCAACGGTCACACCTTTATCCTCTAAGAACTCCACAATAGTATTAATACTAACGTTAAAATCTCTAGCTACTTTATTTAATCTAGCTGGTTTACTTATAGACATATAATAATTTTCTTAAACCTAAAATACCAAAAGTTAATTCAATTTACTCAAGCTCTTCTCTTAGTATTCTTATTACTTCTTTTACTGTTTCTTCTTCTAAATCAGTTCTTTTTTCTAACTGACCTTCATCTAATTCCATAACACTTCTAGCCGTATCACATCCGATGCTTTTTAACTCATCAATGATCCATCCGTCAATCTCATCTGCAAACTCTTCTAAATCGATATCATCGATTTCAGCTTCATTTTCTCTATAAACATCCAGCTCATATCCAACTAGCTTACCAGCCAATTTAATATTGTGTCCGCCTTTTCCTATTGCTAGTGAAACTTGATCAGCTTTTAAGAAGACATCCGCTCTTCCATTCTCCTTATCTATATTTATAGATGAGACTTTAGCTGGGCTTAATGCTCTAGCTATCATAAGCTGCTCATTTGATGTGTAATTAATCACATCAATATTCTCGTTCTTAAGCTCTCTAACTATTGAATGAATTCTAGCTCCTTTCATCCCAACACAAGCTCCTACAGGATCTATTCTATCATCGTAAGATTCTACCGCCACCTTAGCTCTATCGCCTGGAGATCTAACAATTTTCTTAATTGTTATTAAACCATCAAACACCTCTGGTACTTCTTGTTCAAACAATCTTTCTAAAAATTCAGGAGCGCTTCTAGAAAGGATAATCTGCGGATTGTTATTTCTAATATCCACTTTGGCCACTACAGCCTTTACCGAATCTCCTTTTCTGAAATAATCTGAAGGTATTTGCTCAGACTTAGGAAGGATAAGCTCATTATCTTCATCATCTAGTATTAGAATTTCTTTCTTCCAAACTTGATAAACTTCTCCAGAAACTATCTCTCCTACTCTTTCTTTATACCTGTCTCTTATACACATCTGACGCTGCCGACGAATAGAGAGGTGT
>CAJXOV010000141.1 GCA_913057815.1 uncultured Flavobacteriales bacterium | reverse complement strand
ATTGGCTCATCTAGAAATTCAAGCATTATTTCTTAAGCCTCAATCACAAAACAACGTACTAAGGACGAGAAGGTTACCTATTTCAAAAGAATTGATTTTTCTTAGACAACCAAAACGACACTTTTTTCGTCTTTAATTTAGAACAACTATTCAACACCTACTAAAATGAAACAACTCTATTTTCTAGTTCTTGGGATTCTCCTGAGCACAGTAGCATGGACTCATGACAAAAGGGCCACTTTAGAATTCGTAGAAAACCAAAACCAATGGAACGAGAATGTTCTCTTCAGAGCAGGATTACCTAATGGTGGATCAGTTTATTTAGAGAATGATGGATTTACTTTCGCTTTCCTAGATGCTAATGAATTCTCTAAGCTTCACGATTTGCAATTTGCCACTGTTGAAGAACAAATGGCTTTTTCTGTTCCTGGTCATGCTTGGAAATTAAACTTGATTAACTCTCAACCGACCATGGCGGATGGAGATAAAAAGAAATCATACTATCACAATTATTTCCTTGGTCAAAATGAAGATAATTGGGCTTCTCGTGTTGGGGTGTTTGAAATGGTAGATTATAACGAGATTTATAATGGAATTGACCTAAAAGTTTATAGCAAGAGTAACAATTTTAAATATGATTTTCTTGTCTCTCCAGGCGCAGATCCTAGTCAGATTAAATTCGATTATGAAGGTCTGAATTCCTTTTTCATAAAAGATGGAAACTTAGTACTAGAAACTTCAATAGGTGACTTTATAGAAAGCAAACCGTTTGCCTATCAAATTATCAATGGTCAGCTTACCAAGGTTGAATGCATATACAGAATATCTAATAATGAAGTTAGCTACTCGTTTCCTGAAGGATACGATGAAAGTATAAAACTTATTATAGACCCTGAATTGATAGCTGCGACACTCTCCGGAACCACTGGATTTGCTAGTAATTACGGACACTCAGCAGCATTCGATTTGGAAGGAAATATCTTTACTGGATGTGTGGCATCAGGGTCAGAATACCCTGTTACTACAGGTGCGTTTGAACAAACATATGGTGGAGGAACATGGGATATTGGAATTAGCAAACTAAACCCAGGAGGTACGGATTTGTTTTGGGCTACTTTCTTAGGTGGTGCTTCTTCTGACTATCCTCATTCCTTAGTAACCAATAATGCAGGTGAACTATATGTATACGGGAGTTCTGCCAGCTCAGATTATCCTGTAACTGCTAATGCTGCACAAACGGTTCATGCTGATGCCGGTGATGGATTCGCATATGATATTGTTATTTCTCATTTAGAAATAGATGGAAGCGGTCTGGTAGGTTCCACATATTTGGGTGGAACAGGTACTGACGGGCAGAATGCCAATGCGGCCAATTATGGAGACAACTATAGAGGAGAAATAATAATAGATTATGACAATAATCCAATCATTGTTTCGGGAAGTCAAGCAACTGATTTTCCCGTGAATGCAATAGCATATCAAACTGCAAATGCCGGTGGACAAGACGCTGTAATAGTAAAGCTCACTCCTAACTTAAGTACATTATTAGTAAGTACATACTTTGGTGGAAGTGATAATGACATGGGATACGGAATCCGAACTTCTATAGATGGTTCTATTTTCATAGGTGGTAGTGCCAGTGATAATATGCCAACTACGGCAGGTGCTTACCAAACAGATTTTATTGGAGAAACAGGAGGATTTGGAACTGAACTGGATGGATTTATAGCCAAGTTTAACCCTTCTGGAACTTCATTGATTAGCAGTACGTACCATGGGACGGAAAGTAAAGACCAAGTATTCTTTATGGACTTAGACTTCGATGAAAACGTTTTCGTTTACGGTCAAGGAGGTGGTGACATGCCAGTAACTGATGATGTATATGAAAACGCAAATTCAGGTCAATTTATAACCAAATTTTCTAATGACTTAAGTGAGGTTTTAGTTGGAACCGTAGTTGGATCTGGTAGTGGGAATACTGATTTTGTCCCAGATGCGTTTTTAGTTGATAACTGTGACAACATATACATATCAGCTTACAATGCTTTTGGTGATTTAGAAACTACAGATGACGCCTTATTTACAACCGGAGGCTTTTATCTAGCTGTATATGAGGAAGACCTTACTGATATAATTTTCGGAACATTTTATACTGAAAGCCATGTAGATGGAGGAACGAGTAGGTTTGATAAAAATGGAATAGTATATCAAGGAGTTTGCTCTGGAGGTGGATTTAGCACCACTACTGATGCTTGGGCCACAACTCAAGAACCTGGCTGGGATATAGGTGTATTCAAGATTAATTTTGATGCTTCTGGTGTAAATGCAGCAGTAGCTAATAATGATATTTCAGGATGTGCGCCATTCGAAATTACATTTGAAAACTTCTCAATTGGTGATCAATTTGATTGGGATTTTGGTAACGATACTTTTTCTGAAGAATATGAACCTTCTGTCACATATGACGATCCTGGGGTTTACAACTTAACTATGATAGCTTCTGATTCTCTTAGCTGTAATCTAGCTGACACAGTGGCCTTCCAAATAACAATAAGTACTCCACAAGATTTTAACCCTACATTCAATTATGACTTTAACTGTATTGATCAAATTGTAGAAACTACTAATACAACAGGGCTAGACTTTCTAGATTATATATGGAACATGGGGGATGGTACTATTCTGGAATCTGAAAATGCCGTTCATCAATATGATGCTCCAGGAGATTATACAATTAGTCTACAAGCTATTGATAATGGATGTGAAGATGATGAAGAAATTTTAGTGGACATTACTCTACTTCCTTTTGTAGAGGCTAACATAGCTAGTGACGGTTTAGAAGGTTGTGAAACTCTCGAAATAGCTTTTGAGAATCAAAGTGAAAATTCAGAAAGTATATCCTGGAACTTTGGAGATGGGGCCATATCTACTGAAGATACTCCCTCTCATACTTTCAATGGACCTGAAGAATTTGAGGTGATTTTGACGGCTCTAAACCCTAATACATGTAATGGATCAGATGCTGACACAGTTCTAGTTACCATTAGCGCTAATGATGTTGTAGAATCTATATTCGAGCTTCAACAAACGGATTGTGAAAATTACACAGTAGAAGGCATCAATAATAGCCTAGGAAATTTCCTTGTATATGAATGGGATATGGGTGACGGAACTATTATCGAAGAAGAAAGCATTACCCACGATTACGCTGGTATAGGAACGTATGTGGTCTCCTTATCTGTCGAAGATTTAATTTGCAATATTACCGATCAATCTACCACCCCTATTACCATTACAGATGAAGTGGTGGCAGCTATAGAAAATGGTGATTTATTTGGCTGTGCTCCTTTTTCCATCGATTTCACTAACAATAGCGTAGGAGCCGCCTCATCTTCATGGGATTTTGGAGATGGAACAGCAAGCGAGGATGGAGAGAATATCTCTCATGTATATGACACACCTGGAATATACACCGTTACTTTATCAGTTGAAGGAGATGGAGGATGTACTGGAATAGATGATACTACTAGCGAAGTTGAAGTAATAGCACCGCCTGTATTAGAACCTAGTTTTGATAATATTCAAGTCGGAGCTTGTAATGAACTAACTGTAGATCTAACAAACACTAGTATTGGTGATATAGATAATCACTCTTGGGATTTAGGAGACGGAAACTTCAGTGTAGCTGAAAACTTGATTCATGTTTACAATTCTGAAGGAACTTATACTATCACTTTAACAGTAAGCGAAGAAATATGTGGAGTAGAAGAATCCACTTCTCAAATTGTGGCTATTGAAGATCATGAGGAGTATGAACTAGGTGAGAACATTCCACTTTGTTATTATTCTCCTGCAGTAGCTATCGATGCAGGATTAGAAGGACATAACGCTACTTATTTTTGGTCGACAAATGAGGAAACTCAATCCATAGCTGTTTCTGAAGCCGGAATTTACAGTGTTCAAGTATTGTTAGATGGATGTACATTTGAAGATGCAGTTAGGGTTTCGATTGCTCCAGAACTGACTATTGAAAAAACTGAAGTCTTATGTAAAGATGTAGCCCACAGCATAGAAATTCCATACTTAGGAGGTTCTAATCATTATTGGACCACAACAGAAACTAATGACATTTATTCAGATGTAGTAGGTGATGGATTGTATGAATTCACCTTTACTGATGCATACGGTTGTGAACAAGCTGGAAGTATAGATGTTATTCTTCAGGACAATGAACCAACTGTTTTTATTCCAAATGCATTTACACCAAATGCTGATGGCTTAAATGATGTATTCAAACCAGTAAATGGAAATTTAGATGAATATTCATTTAGAGTATTTAATAGATGGGGAGAAGTAGTTTTCTATACGGAAGATCCAGAAGATTACTGGCAAGGAGAGTACCAAGAAGGTTCTGGAAGTGAAAGATATTACAATCCTTTAAATGTATACTCCTATGAAATCAGATATAGCAGTAACTGCAATACGGAATCTAAAGAATTTGTAGGTCAAATAACGGTTGTACGATAAAACAGTTAACTCACCTATAATTCGGAAAGCTGAAATGTTTCGTTCAGTCTCACTCCTTTTTCGGTGTGCTTCACGGTACAGCATTCATTGACACTGTCATGTTCTAGAAATAGGATCATTTCTTCATCAGCTGCCTTACTTAAAAATAATGCTTTCTCATCTAAAGTAAGAAGTGGGCGAGTATCATAACCCATAACATAAGCCAATGGAATATGACCAGTACTCGGCAATAAATCAGCCATGAATGCGATTCTCTTTCCTTTATAAGTAATGATAGGAATCATCTGTGCCTCTGTATGGCCATCTGCAAAGAATATTTCTATATCACCAAATGGTGATTTAGAAAACCTTCCCTCTTTGGTGATCATTTCTAATTGTCCACTTTCTTTTATTGGTAGAATATTCTCTGATAAAAAAGAAGCTTTTTCCCTTTGATTTGGTTCCGTAGCCCATTTCCAATGCAGGTCATTACTCCAGAATTTTGCGTTCTTAAAAGCAGGCACGAATTTTTCACCATCATAAATTATAGCTCCTCCGCAGTGATCGAAATGAAGATGTGTAAGAAACACATCTGTGATATCATCTCTATTAAAACCATGTTCTGCCAATCCCTTATCTAAAGAATCATCTCCATGAAGGTAATAGTAACCGTAGAATTTTTCCGATTGTTTATTCCCCATCCCACAATCTATTAGAATCAATCTATCTCCATCTTCTATTAAAAGAGACCTCATAGACCATGGACACATATTATTAGAATCGGCAGGGTTGGTTCTACTCCATATTGATTTAGGAACCACTCCGAACATAGCTCCTCCATCTAACATGAAATTACCATTGTTAATCGCATATAAATTCATAGTGCTAAAGTATTGAAGTATCTAGAACGAATGGATTTTCAGAAAGGATAACCGATTCCTAGATTAACATTAGGAAAGAACTGATACGTTTTTTGTTCTGTAAGACCTTTGCTACGCAGGTCATCTAGATATAATTCGTAATTCTCTTTGGATTCCCAGAACCATCTTTCACCACTTTCTAATGAAGGATCTTTTAACTTAAACCCTAAATCCAAACGAATTAGAAAAAAGTCAAAATCGAACCGAAATCCTACTCCACCTCCTACTGCTATTTGTGAAATAAACTTAGGCCCAAATTCAGATCCTGTTTTTTCATCCTCATCATCTACGATCCAAACGTTTCCTGCATCCATAAAAAATGCTCCTTCTAAGATATTTGTCAAATCAAATCTGTATTCAGAGCTGATGGTCAATCTTACCTCTCCTAAATTATTATATGTCACCAATGCCGTAGTATCCTGATAAGAACCAGGGCCAAGTGATCTAGCCTGCCATGCCCTAATTCCATTAGCACCTCCGGCAAAAAAGTTCTTTTCGAATGGAAGTACTTTACTGTTGGAATATGGTAATGCATATCCAAAATCTACCCTATTGACCACACTGTGATGTCGAGAAAGATTATTATAAAATCTAAAATCATTGTCGAATTTTAAATATTGAGCGAATCTAATTCCCTCGATGGTATAGCTATCGTTTTCATCAGTTTCCTGATTCGAGAATAATTCATATCCTAATCTAAGATTCAACCCTACGGATTCCGCGCCTAGCCTGTTATAAAGATACCTTTTCTGATACCCTTTTTTCTGAGTACTATATTCCCAACTTGCCTCTAGAAAAGAAGGAATGAAATGATCTTGATAAGAATTACTGTCTCTTATACACATCTCCGAGCCCACGAGACCTCTCTACATCTC
>CAJXOV010000140.1 GCA_913057815.1 uncultured Flavobacteriales bacterium | reverse complement strand
ATTCGTCGGCAGCGTCAGATGTGTATAAGAGACAGCCTATAGAATACTAATCTATATACCGTGCAACTCATTTTTACAAAGCCAAAACCCTCTCTCACTTCTTGTGTTAAGTTTCTGTTTATTATGATCTTAATTGTATCATCTAATCATTTGTTTGGTCAGACACAGGAACAGAATGGCGTTAGACCAGCATTCGAGCAAACTGAAGATTTCTTGAGATCCGAAGAATTGGCCAGATCACAGAACGAAAGAAATGTACCTAAAAATGGACAATTGAGGATGAAGTCTGTCCTTCCGGCAAATTATTCTTCAGGTTTTAATGAGTCTTCATTTATTTCAGTTTTAGAAGGTGAATCATGTTTCAGTATTTCTGGAATTTCGGTTAGCTCTATCGATCCTACAGTACAGATGGGAACATTTACTAATGGAATTGTTGGATCTGGATTAGAGATTGAAGAAGGAATTATTATAACTACTGGAACAGTAGATGAGGTTTTTTCCGATAACTCGAGCGATGGAATTTCAGAAGGAACCTCAGATGCGGGTGCTATTAATGACACTGATCTAGATAATTTGGCAATAAATGGACAATCAACCCATAATGAAGCTATAATTATAATAAATTTTGAGGTTTTAGAGGCAATTGATGGATTTTCAATCCCATTCCAGTTTGCATCAGATGAATACAATGAATATGTATGTAGTGGTTTCAATGATGTCTTTTCAGTTTTCATTTCGGGGCCAGGCATTACCGGTTTTCAACCAATCTCTTTAATTCCAGGCACTACTAATCCCATAGCTATTAATTATATAAATAACGGTAGTTGTGGTAGTCAAAGTAGTGGGCAAGACTCTGATTTAACACAATCAGCACTTTTTATAGACAATACGATTACCCCGAACCCTATATACTCAGAGTTCGATGGTTTTACTAAAAAATTATTAGCTGAACAGCCTGGGTTAATTGCTGGAAATTATCAGTTAAAATTGGCTATAGCGGATGTCGGAGATGCAGCTTATGATAGCGGAGTGTTTTTTGGTGCTATGCAGCCTATGAGCGGAGGAGTATCTATTTCATGTGATTGTTTAAATAATCCGCAGGGAAACCCTTTAGGAGATTGTGATAGTGATGGAGTTTTAAACCAAGATGAATTAAATGATTTAGAGGCATTAGACCCTTGTGCTCCAAATCCATTAGCTGTCGCAGATGGAGATTGTGATGGTGATGGAGTATTGAATTCAGAAGAATCTAATGTATCCGAAGCACTAGATCCTTGCGTGCCGGATGTTTTGGGCTTAGGAGTTGGAGATTGTGATAATGATGGAGTTGATAATTATACTGAGTTAAGTGAGTCTGATGCGCTTGATCCATGTTTGCCGGACCCTTTAGGATCTGCCACTGGAGATTGTGATAATGATGGTGTTTTAAACGGTGTAGATATCTGTCCAACTATTTATGGTGAAAATGGACAGGGTTGTCCTGATAATGATTTTGACGGGATATTTGATTTTGATGATGTTGATGATGATAATGATGGGGTGCTGGATACAGATGAAATGGAATGTGCAGCATTAGTTGACATTTCATCGTTGAATTTTTCCGGAAACTCAATGACTAACATTTCCAGTAATTCTATCACCACTAGAGATAGGAGATACAGAACATCGTACAGTGATGAGGTGTTTCAGGCACCAATTCATTTGGAATTTAATGTTAGTACCAGCGCTGAAATGATGATTGGACTTCTCCCAGTTGGAGGTGCTGAGACACAAGCTGGTTGGAATGATGCAGCTTATAAATGGTATAACAATGGAAGTTTTCTTTATGGTAGATTTCCTACTAACTGGAGCCCATTTGGAATGTCATTCTCATCTACCGATTTAATATCGATAGATATTGATGAGAACGGAGAGTTAATAGCCGCAATGAATGGAATTACCCAAGTTGCATATAGCACAGGGGAGACCATGTTTAGTCTTGCTGTAACTTCAGGTTCTCCTGCCCAAACTATTTCAAATATTTCACTTGAGGTTTCTGGTTCTCAGGATTGTACTAGTATAGATACTGATTTGGATGGAATACCTAACCACTTTGATTTAGACTCTGATGGCGATGGATGTAGTGATGCCCTCGAAGCCGGAGCTACTACCAGTCTGATTACTGATTTTGCATTCTCTTCAACAGATTCTAACGATGATGGTCTTGTAGATGAACTTGATGCTGATTTAAATAGTATTCCTGAATTTACTAGTACTTATGATTTATTTGCTTTAGATGAAAACGAAAGTGATTGTGGAGATTATGATCAAGATGGTATAGGTGATGCAGAAGATTTGGATGACGATAATGATGGAATTTTAGATACCGTTGAATGTCCTCTTATAAATTTATCTAGTAAGGCTACAGCTAGCTCTAGTTCGGCATACGGTGGATATGCATTGGCCAGTAGAGCCATTGATGGAGATACCAATGGAAATTGGAGTGGAAACAGTGTGGCACATACTGGAGGAAGTACTACTACTGATTGGATCGATATAGAGTTAGAGAATAGTTCTGAAATAAGCGAAATCGTTATTTGGAATAGATCTGATTGTTGTTCAAACAGAATTTTGAATTGTTACCTTTTAGTTTCAGAGAATCCTTTTCCAACTAGTTCTAGCTTAACCGATGCATTGCAAAATGCCACTTTTACACATGAAATAACATCATCTTCCGCTCAGTTCAATATTAACGTAGCAGTTACTGGTCAGTATATTAGAATCCAAAAATCTGGTAATAATCCAGGAGGTAATTACTTTAATTTGGCTGAAATAGAAGTTTTTGGAAGCGATAATTGCGATAGTGATGGAGATGGTCTTTCTAACGAATTAGATACAGATAGTGACGGAGATGGGTGTTTTGATGCTGTAGAAGCTGGAATGACGAATAATGATATTGATGCTGACGGTATGATTATTGGAAATATTCTTTCTAGTGGGATTCCTGAAGATGCCTCTCCAGGATTAAATTATAATATGAATGTCTATGACCCCTCGGTGCAGAGCGATCAATGTTGTGACTCATCTGATGGAGATACTGATTGCGATGGTGATGGATTCACCAATGCTGAAGAATTAGCAGGGATTTGTGGTTTTGTTGGAGATCCATATGATTTTAATTCACCTTTTAAACATCAAGAAACTACTGATTCGGGTACTACCGATGATTTAATTTTTCAACTGGAGGAAGTAGAGGTAATAGACTATTTAGAGGAAGGGGTAACGGTACATTTAACCATTAAAACTGGGCATAATTTAATTCTGAACAATGGAATTAATGTTAGAGATTTAATAATAGAAGATGGAGCCTCACTCGATTTGAATGGTAATGTCATTAAAATGAAGGGTAATCTAACAATTGATGGTGAGCTTATTCATAATCTTGGTCATATTTATATGTATGACAATTGTATGCAAAGACATATTTATGGAGATGATAATATTGTACTCCATGAGTTGACTATAGAAAACCCACATGGTGTTGTTCTAGAGACCTCTATGAACATTAGCGGCCCCATTCACCCTGAATTGGGAATCTTTGACTTGAATAATCAAGATGTTCTTTTGACTTCTTTCCCTATAGATGGAGTAATAAAGACAGGAAGTATTAGTGAAATAAAAAGTGGAGCAGATGTAATAGGAGAAATTACGATTCAACGTTATGTTGAATCCTTAGAAGATGGAACTAGATTTATAGGACCTCCTATAAAAAACTTAAGTATTTCAGATATCTCTGATGATTTCGTAACTACTGGGTTTCCGGGAAGTGATTATCCAGATCATTATTTCACTAATATTAATTATTATGACGAACAAGATAGACTTAACAGTGCTGAGTCTGGGTATAAAGACATAGCAGATGAGAATGATCCGTTGTTAGAATATCAAGGTTATTATGCTTATTTTCCACCTAGTAGTACTGTAAATGTATTGGATGCCTCTGGAGAATTCTATAAAGGAGAAGTAACCTATGACTTGAGTTATACAGACTTGGATTCGCCTCATTGTGATGGATGGCATTGTGTTATTAACCCATATCCTTCGGCAATAGATTTAAGTTCGCCATGTGTTCAGTATAACAATGTTTCTGAAGCTATCTATATTATTGATCATACCTTAGGAGGATCTTGGCAAGGTGAGTATGTCGTTTATAACAATGGAATTTCAGTAAATGGTGGAACAGAAATAGTGGCTTCCTTTCAGGCATTTATGGTTCAGGCCTCAGGTCCGAATGCGTCTATTACATTTAATGAATGTGCTAAAACTGACGAACAAGGGATATTCTATAGATCTTCAGAAGATGAAAAGAGCTTAATAAGGTTGGCGTTGCAACGCGATAATCAACAAGCATACGAAACTGTTATAGCATTTGATGAAAATGCTTCAGTTGATTTTGATCCTGAATTTGATGCCAGGAGGTGGGAGACTGACTTGTATTCATTATCAACTGTAATGGACGATCAGTTATTGAGTATTAATACTGTTCCAGAAATGAATGAGGAATTAAGTATACCTATAATGATCAATATTCCTGAAGTCGGAGAATATCAATTAGCAGTATCGGAGATCTTAAATTTAGATGTAAATGCTTGTTTATTCATAGAAGATACATCTACAGGAGAAATAACACCTATAAATGAAGACACTGAGATTACTTTTATTGTAGAAGAAGATGAGTATAGTGAAGAGAGGTTTCTTATTCATTCACACACTATAGCCGAGGTAACTACAAGTCCACCGTTTTGTTCGGATGTGAATAGCGGATCCGCTGTACTTACAATGGAAAGTGACGAAGAAGCTTCTTTCAGATGGTTTGATTTCTCTAATACGGTATTATTGGAAGATGAAGGAAATACCAGTGAGTTGAGTGGGGTTCCATCGGGAACGTACTATGTAAGGATTGTTAACCCTGGAGCTATTTGTCCTTCTACCACACTTGAATTAGAAATCGCAGATGGTGATGGAGAGATTGTAGAGATAAATTCCACGCCTGATTATTGTTCTGGAGGATTCGCTAGCATGAAAGTAAAAGTCATAGGAGCAGAAACATGGACAGTTGAAGTGTTTAAAGACTACGAGTTAGTAGCTTCGGGAACATCAGACAATCTGGTAGAAATAAATCAGTTGGCTGGAGATGTATATGATGTGAAGGTAATTACTGACTGTTCTACTAATGAATATGTCTTGGATTTATCTGATCATGATGCTGTAAAAGCGAATTTCGAAACTCCATCGGAAGTTCTTATTGAAAATGTAGGGGTTGAGGTTGAGGTAGAAGCTCTAAGTGAAAATGCTGATTATCATCAGTGGTTTTTAGATGAGTATTTTAGGGGTGAAGAGGATGTGATATCTCTGACTTTTGATCAAGTTGGTTCATATAAACTTAAACTGAATAGTATAAATGAATTTTGTGATGATACCTATGAACAGGAAATCATGGTGTCAGCAGCTTCTGTAATTAGTGAAAATTTAGAAAAAGATTTTTTAACTGTAAATAGAGAAACCGAGATTAGTATAATCAGATTAAATGATTCATCAGGAAGAATTGATGTAACTCTATATGATGTTAAAGGAAGTAAAGTTTTAGAATACCTTGGAACTTCTAAAAATAGAATAAGTATAGATAAGCAAGAATTAAATAGTGGAGTTTATATATTAGAGATTAGGACTGAAGATGGACAAGTAATGTCCAGTAAATATTCTAAATAATGAGAAATGCTAGGAGTGTTTAATTATTCAAATATTTCTTTGCAATTGAAATAAGAGTATTATATTTGCACTCCCTTTCAAAAAATAGTTTTGAAATAAAAAGGGCGCTTAGCTCAGTTGGTTCAGAGCACCTCGTTTACACCGAGGGGGTCGGGGGTTCGAATCCCTCAGCGCCCACTTTAAAAGCCTTGTATTTTTACAAGGCTTTTTTTATGCTCGTTTTTTTAATTTGTGAAAAACAAGCATACAGTTTACTTGTCTTTGATTGTTTAGTCAAATCAATTAATTCAAATTAATGATTTGTTTTTTTCTAGATTGTCTGATGAATAGTATTCGAGGTTAGTGCCATGGAGAAGGACAAGCCTATGGACAAGCCGTTCCGAAAGCACCTAGAAATCCTCCTAAATCTCCGACATTCGTGTTTCCATCTCCATTGAAATCAGCAACACATGCATCTGGAAACATACATCCAAATGCTCCTAAGAATCCACCTAAATCTCCGACATTTATTAGGCCATCGCCTGTCTCTTATACACATCTCCGAGCCCACGAGACCTCTCTACATCTCG
>CAJXOV010000139.1 GCA_913057815.1 uncultured Flavobacteriales bacterium | reverse complement strand
CTCTCTATTCGTCGGCAGCGTCAGATGTGTATAAGAGACAGACTCTGCAGAAGTTTCTGTTCCTGAGAAATACAGTTTTTCATTCATATACGATTTCCGAAGAAGAGGATTTCCGTACTGAGGATGTAGATAAACTGGAGTCATTTTTTTGGTAGCGGTGTACTCATCTTTAGACCAATCTTTTTCTTCATACATAATGAAGTCTCTTATTTCTGGTCCTAAGTGTTTCTCCAAGTAATTTAAGATTTGCTCTTTTCTGTTTTCAGGAGATTCATCTCTGGTGTTTTCATTTACGAATCCCATCAGACCAAATTCAGTTTCATCGGCACTGGAGTGGTCGTATAATTCTGCTACTGGACTAATTTGACTAATAACCGTTCCAGATAAATCCTTCTCTCTCCAAAATGGTTTTTTAAATGTCAATCCTACTTTAATGGAGTTACTCATCCATGTATGCGTATCCTTCATAGCCGCCACAGTTTCTAATGGAAGTGATGGTTTGAACTCTACCTCAGCAGCTAGTTTAGGCGGAAGTGTGAGGATTACTTTATCAGCTGAAAAATGACCATTAGAAGAGATTATTTCTATTTTATCACCTTGTTCATTAATGGAATGAACTGCTGTATTTAACTGAATATGATCTTTCAGTTTTTCAGCCAGAAGCTTGGCTATAGATCCCGAACCATCAAAAACTCGCTGAGCAGATGGTTCATCTGGATTCATTTCAAAAGAATGAGGTGCAGCCATGGAATTATAAACAAGTAGACTTTCTCCATCTCTGTATTGGTCAAATCTACCCAAAGAAAGTTCGTTCAATAAACCAAGCAAATTGGTATGGTAATTCTGAAACCAGGTAGCTCCAAAGTCTATTCCATTTCTAGTATCTAACCTTCCACCGACCTTCTGTCGTGCTTCCAAAATAATGAACTCTTTTTCTCCTGATTTCAATAATTCAAACCCTGCAGTTAATCCAGAGAGACCTGCTCCTACTATTGTATACTTCATTTCTATCCTCTATAAACAACTATTAAAGTCCTTTTAAATAGCGTTGCAATCTACTTCTAATTGCTAATTCAAAAAAACTCTCTTTAATACTCGCCTATCTGGTTGATTGAAATCAATAAATTACAATTAACTATCTTTGGTTTAAACATTTACTAATGGCTATTTCTTTAAAGACGATACTGGTACTAATTCTATTTCCTATGATAGGTCACTCTCAATGGGAACAATTAGGCTTTGAGATTCTAGGAACTGAACAATACGAAAACATTGGAAAAAATATATCTTTAAACACTGATGGGAATGTTTTTGCTGTAGGTTCTGAAGAACATAATGGTCTTACTCAAAATAATTCAGGACTATGCAGAGTGTATCAGTGGTCTAGCAACAATTGGGCTGTAAAAGGGCTAGCTATTAACGGAGAAGTTGCCAATGAGAATTTCGGGTATAATATGTCTATCAATTCAGATGGAAATACTGTAGCTGCTTCCAGTATTGAAGATTTAGAATTAGATGATAACTCTTCTGGCTGTGTTAAAGTGTACGATTATATAAACGGTTCTTGGGAGCAGAAAGGAGAAACCTTAAGAGGGTTAGGAACTGAAACCAATTTCGGTTTTGATATAAACCTTAATGCAACTGGTGACCGAATAGCTATTTCAAGTCCTCTATCAGACGTTGTAAATACCGATGCCGGAATGGTTCAGATATACGAATGGAACGGAGAAACATGGCAACAAATGGGCTTAGATCTCATTGGGTTTTCTGAAGGAGAACATTTTGGTCACTCAATTTCCATGAATAATGAAGGAGACAGAATAGCCATTGGCGCACCTAAATCAGCAATAAACGGAACCAACTCAGGCAGGGCTTTGGTTTATGCTTGGAGTGAGAATACTTGGAATGTATTAGGAGATCAACTAATTGGCCTAGAACCTGGAGCAAAAACTGGAAACTGTGTAAAAATAGATGAAGACTGTAGCATTCTAGCAGTAGGCTCTCCAGGTTTTAATCCAAATGGCCTGCTTTCCCCAAACGGAACTATTAAAGTTTATGACTGGGATTTTAATGAAAATAACTGGCTTCAGAAAGGCAATGATATAATAGGAATCGAAGCTGAAGACAAATGTGGGGAAAATTTTGACCTGAGTGGTGATGGAACTACCTTATGTTCAGGTGAGCATAGACATAATTTTAGTCTTGGAGCTGTTAGGGTGTTAAAATGGGTAAATAATGAGTGGTCTCAACAGGGAAATACAATTACTGGTAATCAATTATTTGACCGTTGCGGAAAAGGTGTGTCAATTAACAGACAAGGTACTAAAATGGCTATAGGTATTCCCTATTCCATAACGACAAACAACAGAGGAAAGATGGAGATTTACGAAAACAATTCTGTGGGTATATCAGAGCTTGCTGAATCAGAGTTCAATGCTTTCCCTAACCCATCTAACGGACCAGTAATTCTAAATATCCCGTCAAATGAAACTTGGATAATTAGAAACTTAATGGGTGAAATTATTAAAACAGGAAAAGGCACCTTTTGTGATTTAACCAATGAACCTTCAGGAATTTACTTTGTAAACTGTCTTGGAAAAACAATAAAACTAATCATCTGTTAAAGTCGATTTCCGCTTACATATTTTCTACCAGATATTAAATTATATATCCTATACATTTGCTGAACTAAATAACAACTCAATGTCTTCAGATCTAAAAGCATCAAGCAGTATACTAATTGAGGCTGCAGCCTCAGCTATTTGGGAAACCATCACCCAACCTGAAAAAATAAAACTTTTCTTATATGGTACTGACACAGAAACAGACTGGAAAGTAGGAAGTCCAATAAAATTCACCGGAAACTATAATGGAACTGAATACCATGACAAAGGGAACGTATTAGAAAACGAAACTAATAAGCTGCTTAAATACAATTACTGGAGCAGCATGAGTGGAACTGAAGACAAGTTAGAAAACTACTTTATTGTTTCTTACATGTTAGAAAAAGAAGATGAGAACTCTATTAGATTCACTTGGCTTCAGACTAACATGGCCAGTGAAAAAAGTGTAGAGCATACTGAAAAAGGATTACCAATGATGCTAGCTGAAATCAAAAGAATCTCTGAAGAGAAATCTTAGAATAAATGGATAAAGAGAAACCTAGATTGGCTAGATTAACAGCTATTCTTACCCAACTCCAATCTGTGAGCCTAACTACTGCTACTGATTTGGCCGCTAAACACAATTTAAGTGTACGTACCATATACCGAGATCTCAGAACTTTAGAAAAATCTGGAATTCCCATAGTTATTGAAGAAGGAAGAGGATATTCCATCATGGAAGGTTTCAAGCTTCCTCCTGTCATGTTTACTGAAGAAGAAGCTAACGCTTTGATTACGGCTGAGCTAATAATTAGCCAGAATAAAGATGAATCTCTTTCAACCACTTATTCTTCTGCCATAGAAAAAATCAAATCTGTTCTTAGAAACTCTGAACGAAAGAATAGCGAAATATTAAGTGACAAACTTGAATACAGGAATAACTATAAAAATGAAAAATCAAGCGATTACTTAATTGAAATTCAAAAAGCTCTAACTCACTACCAACTCGTAAAACTCAAATATTCCTCCGTTGACTTGTCCATAACGGCACGTGATGTTGAACCTTTTGCTTTGGTACATACTCAGGAAAACTGGGTGCTCATCGCATTCTGCAGATTACGAAATGACTTCAGAGCTTTCAGGTTGGACAGGATGTTAAATATAGCGTTGCAACGCGAAAACTTCACTCCTCATAAACTAACCTTAGAACAGTATTACAAAAAATATTATCCTCCAACAGAACCCCTGACACACCCTTGACAATGCACCGCCATACTATTGCATTAAATTAAAAAACAAAGAAGATGCAAAAAGTAAAAATAGAACCATTTATGGTTATCGGAATTTCAGTAAGAACTGACAACAATGATGGTAGAGCAGCCAAAGACATAGGCGGTTTGTGGAATAAATTTATGCAAGAAGGAATTCAATCTAAGATTCCTAATAAACTTACCGAAGAGGTACTTTCAGTTTACACAAATTACGAAGGTGATCACTTAAAACCTTATGATGTAATATTGGGTTGTAAGGTAAAAAGTCTAAATCAAATTCCTGAAGGAATGGTTGGTCACTCGTTTGATGGCGGAACCTATGCTAGTCACGTTTCTAAAGGAGACTTGACAAAAGATGCCATAGTTAATTCTTGGTTAGAAATATGGGAATCAGGATTAGACAGAACATACACAGCTGATTTCGAGGTTTATGGGGAAAAAGCTATTGATCCTACAAACGGGGAAGCTGATATTCTAATAGCTATAAAGGATTAAAGGATAGACTAAAACATGTCGAAAACTCTTTTTGATGTGTTTTAGTTATTTGGAAGGATATTGGAGAATAATTCTTAATTTACATGGAACTATTATTTAACAAATCTAGAAACAATTAAATGTCTGGCAGACATACATTTCTTCAAATTACGCTTGCTTTTTTATGCCTTATTGCTTTAAGTATTCATAACACAAATGGTCAAAACATTGAAGATCATTTGCATCAATTCAATCACACTGAAAATAATGAGACTAAAATTCATTCTGCTCTAGAAGCAGGTCGGATGTATCTAAACGTACAAAACACAGACTCTGCAAAGTACTACTCCGAACAAGCTATTATTCTAGCCAAGACATTAAATGATCGTGAACTAATCTGCCGAGGGTATATTCTAGAGGGTAGAATCGAACACTTTAAACCAAACTTTAAAACAGCCGATTCTTTATTTCAAATAGCCTATAGTTTTACTCAAAAGAACCATACTAAATGTGAAATACTATTATTAAGAGCAGAAATTCATAAAAGAAAAGAAGAATTAGATTCTTTAGGAATTAAACTCATAGCTGCTAAAGAGATTCTCGGTGATGAACCACTGGGCTTCTTATCTTACGACTACCACCATACTATGGCGGTGTACTACATCTTAAAAGAACGTTTTTATGAAGGCATAAAAGAACTCATTCATTTAAGAAGTATAACAGATGATAAATTTGAAATGAGACATATGGGTATAAACAATACTCTGGCCTGGGTATACGGAAAAATAGATGCTGATCAAGCAGCTATCCCCATTTTCAAACAAAACCTACTCTTAAACAAGAAAAACAAAGATCACAATTCGACTATGAGTTGTTATTTTGGATTGGCTAACTCTTATTCTTCTTTAGGCGAATATGATGAAGTTAAAAGAATATGCTTTGATGCGATTGACCTTCATAAAAAACACAAAATCTCAACAGCAGTTGGTTATATATACTCTTGTTTAGGCAATGCTTTCACCCATGAAAACAAAGCAGATACGGCTATTTATTATCTAAACATAGGCGCTAATATGAGCCGCCTACAGAATGAGCCTAAAGAACTCTCAGATAATTTAGTAGGACTGGCAGAAGCTCACTTTTCTTTAGGAAATATTGGATTATCTGAGTCTTATGCTAATGAAGCTATAGAAGTAAAAGGATTTCAAACTGAACAAACTCTAGAAATACTCTCTAATATCTATGAATATAAAAGAGACTTTAAAAGAGCATTAGAATATAAAAGTCTTGTATTTAAAATGAACAAGAAGAAAATGTCTAATGCCAAAATATATGCTGTTCTCTCTGAAGTGATAAAAGAAAATACAGAGAAAAAGACAAAAGAAACCGCAGCTTTGAACGAACAAGCTAACCAAGCAAAACTGATGAAATTTCTATCTATTTTCATTGACGTTTTGTTGTTAGGGTTTATCTATGTCATGATTAGTCAAAAAATATCTACTAGAAAGTTAAAAGAACTTAATGACAGATTAATCAATAAAAACTCAGCTCTTCAACATTTCTCATATATCTGTTCTCACGATTTAAAGGAACCTGTTCGAAATATTAGTGCTTTTAATAGCCTCATTGAATCCAAGTTGAATAAGGAAAATTTGAAAATGATTATCACGAATATTTCGGTTTTATCAGAAACTCTGTAGAGTCGGTTTCTAATACCATTAACTCCCTCCATCTGTTTACTGAAATAACTAAGAAGCAGGAATATACAATGAATAAGGTATCTGCATCTGACTTAATAAGTCAAGTACAAATCAATTTAAAAACACTGATAGATGATAAAAAAGCAAAAATTTCTTATTCAAACCTTACAAATTCAGATTACATAATTAGCTCGGAAATTGCTCTTTCTTTAATTCTCCAAAACTTAGTTCAGAATGGAATCTGTCTCTTATACACATCTGACGCTGCCGACGAATAGA
>CAJXOV010000138.1 GCA_913057815.1 uncultured Flavobacteriales bacterium | reverse complement strand
TAAGAGACAGCTCCAAAGGAACACGAGTTTGAGTCGTGCGCGTCTACCAGTTCCGCCATCCGGGCATTTTTTGGAGCCGCGAAATTACACTTTTTAGTTCATTTGTCTCATATGATTTCAACTAGAATATATTTGCAAGGTAATTTTTAATAATCATGGCAGGAAAAAGCCCCTTAGAATCAAGGAAAAGACATATAGCTAAAACCTTAACTTGGCGAGTTACCGCTACTGTTACCACTATTATTATAGCATGGTTAGTAAGCGGAGATCCAGCTACAGGGTTGGCTGTGGGGGGTATAGAGTTTTTTGCTAAAATGCCTATTTATTATTTTCATGAACGAGCATGGTATAAATCAAACTTTGGTCTTCCTAAAAGAAACAAGGAGTAACACATGGATAATTTATACACACAACATAGTGCTGTAACTAGAGGTCAAAGAGAGGAATTACTTGAACAAAAAGGAAAGGTGCTTTGGTTTACAGGCCTTTCTGGTTCAGGGAAATCCACATTAGCAGACGCTCTAAACAACAAGCTTTATAAAGAAGGAAGACTCACTTACATTTTAGATGGAGACAACATTCGCCAAGGTTTGAATAAAGACCTTTCTTTTAGCAACTCCGACAGAACCGAGAACATTAGAAGAATTTCTGAGGTGGCCAAGTTGATGGCAGATTCCGGGGTTATTGTTTTAACGGCATTTATAAGCCCGTTTGTAGAGGACAGAAAAAACGCTAGAGAAATTATAGGGACTGAAAATTTCATAGAGGTATTTGTAAATACTCCGCTAGAGGTTTGTGAAGGAAGGGATGTTAAAGGCTTGTATAAAAAAGCAAGAAAAGGAGAAATTCCTTCTTTTACAGGAATCACTTCTCCGTACGAAGAACCGATAAACCCAGAAATTGAAGTAAAAACTCAAGATAAAACCATAGATGATAGCACGAACCTTATCTTTGGCCATCTTAAAAAATTAATTGACAAGTGAATTATAACTTAGATCATTTATCTGAATTAGAATCAGAGAGTATATTTATAATTAGAGAAGCTTTTGCCCAGTTTGAGAATCCTTGTATTCTGTTTTCAGGGGGAAAAGACTCTATAGTTACTACACATTTAGCCTTGAAGGCTTTTTACCCAGCAAAACTTCCTTTTCCTTTAGTTCATATTGATACCGGACATAACTTTAAAGAAACATTGGACTTTAGAGATGCTCTTGTAAAAGAGAATGGAGCTCGTTTAATCGTGGGGTCTGTTCAAAAATCAATAGATGACGGAAAGGTAGCTGAAGAAACTGGAGTAAACGCCAGCAGAAACAAACTACAGACTACCACGTTGTTAGACACTATCGAAGAAGGCCAATTTGACGCTTGTTTAGGTGGTGCTAGAAGAGATGAAGAGAAAGCTAGGGCAAAAGAAAGATTTTTCTCACATCGAGATGATTTTGGTCAGTGGGACCCTAAGAACCAACGTCCTGAGCTTTGGAATATTCTTAACGGCAGAAAGAAAATGGGTGAGAATTTTAGAGTTTTCCCTATTTCTAACTGGACCGAAATGGATATATGGCAGTATATTAAAAGAGAACAAATAGCACTTCCTAGTCTTTATTTCGCTCATGAAAGAGATGTGCTAGAAAGACATGGAGTACTTCTGGGTTATGACAAAAATGTACACACCCTCAGAGAAGGTGATAAAGTAGAAAAACGAATGATTCGTTTTAGAACGATTGGTGATATTTCTATTACAGGAGCATCAGAGAGTACTGCTGATGATTTAGATAAGATAATAGCTGAAGTAGCTGCTGCCAGAGTAACGGAGAGATCAGGAAGAGCAGATGATAAGCGTTCTGATTCCGCTATGGAAGACAGAAAAAAAGAGGGTTATTTTTAATAGAATTAGCGTTGCAATAAACCTAGGTTAATATTGCTATGCAGAAAAGAAAAGTATAAAAATGGATTTATTAAGATTCAGCACAGCAGGTAGTGTAGATGATGGAAAAAGCACCTTAATTGGTAGACTTCTCTACGATTCTAAAACCATATTCGAAGATCAATTAGAATCTATAGAAGGAGCTAGTAATAAAAAAGGTCTAGATCATGTGGATCTTTCCCTTTTAACCGATGGACTAAGAGATGAAAGAGAGCAAGGGATTACCATAGATGTAGCTTATAGATACTTTGCTACGCCAAAGAGAAAGTTTATAATAGCAGACACCCCAGGACATATTCAGTACACTAGAAACATGGTTACTGGAGCCAGCACTTCTAACCTAGCATTGATTCTTATAGATGCTAGAAAGGGAATTTTAGAACAAACCAAAAGACACTCGTTCATAGCTTCATTATTACAGATCAAACACATCATAGTATGCGTGAATAAAATGGATTTGGTAGATTATGGCGAAGAAACTTTTGAAGAGATTAAAGCTGCTTATATTGACTTTGCTTCTAAACTGGATGTAGAGGATATCCGTTTCATTCCAATCTCAGCTTTAAAAGGAGATAATGTAGTAGATAAAGGTGATAAAATGGACTGGTATTCTGGCGGTTCTTTATTAAACACACTGGAAGAGATCTACATTTCTTCTGATAGAAATTTAATCGACTGCAGATTCCCAGTTCAGAATGTGATTAGACCTCATTCGGATGAATACCATGACTATAGAGGATATGCAGGACGAGTAGAAAGCGGTGTGTTTAAAGTTGGAGATGAGGTGATGACACTTCCTACTGGATTTACTAGTAAGATAAAAACTATCAACTGCGGAAAAGCTGATGTAGCTGAGGCATTCCCACCTATGTCTGTATGCATGACATTGGAAGACGATATAGATACTAGCCGTGGAGACATGATAGTGCGGGTAAAAAACCAACCAGAAGCTACTCAGGATTTGGATGTAATGCTATGTTGGCTTGGAGACAATAAGCTCGTAGTCGGAAAAAAATACATAATCCGTCATACTTCTAATGAGGCTCGAACCATTATTAAAGAGATTCAATACAAGGTGGATATCAACACACTTCATAGGCTAAAAGAGGATAAAAACATAGCTATGAATGACATATCACGAGTAACTTTAAGAACTACCAAACCTCTTTTAGTAGATTCCTATAAAAACAACAAATCTACCGGTTCCTTTATTATCGTAGATGAAGGAGACTTCAATACTGTGGCAGCAGGAATGATTATTTAATCCATCATGAACTATACTGAACTACTTGAAACAGCTAAAAAAGCATCTATTAAAGCTGGAGAGGCAATTCTAGAAGTATATAATAAAGAAGACAGAGGGATAGAGTCAAAAGCAGATGACTCACCATTAACTCAGGCAGATAAAAACGCTCACTTAGTTATAGCTGAGTTTTTAGAGAAAACAGGTATACCTGTGCTCAGTGAAGAAGGTGCTCAAATTCCATTTGAAGAAAGGGCTAAGTGGGATACCTTTTGGATGGTAGACCCTTTAGATGGGACTAAGGAGTTTATAAAAAGAAACGGTGAGTTCACAGTAAATATCGCGCTCATAGAGAATAAAAAAGCAACACTTGGAATTGTTTATGTGCCAGTTTCAGAAGAACTTTATTGGGGAAACGTACATACCAAAGAAGCGTTTTACCATAAAACGGGAGGCGAAGTTTCAGCCCTTCCAAATAAAGAAAGCAGAACTCAAAGGTGGATAGTAGAAAACGGACATAAAGCATCAAGTAAAGGTGATTCAAATGAAGCCGTTAAAATTGTTTGTTCACGTTCTCATATGAATGCTGAAACTTTAGAGTTTATAAAACAGTTCAAAGAAACTAAGGAAGTTCCTATGGGAAGCTCTCTTAAGTTTTTGAAAATAGCTGAAGGTGGTGCAGATATATATCCAAGATTTGGCCCGACTATGGAGTGGGACACAGCTGCTGCTCACGGAGTGGTTTCAGCTTGTGGGTATTCTATAGTTAATACAGAAGATTATACTGAATTGGAATACAACAAGGCTAACCTGTTGAATCCATTTTTTATGGCATTCTAGTCACATTCACTTCCGAACGCTCCTAAAAATCCACCTAAATCACTCACATTAATACTTCCGTCACCTGTAAAATCTCCTAAGCAGATGCCCGGAAACAAACACGAACCTGTGTCATCCATGTTGGCGGCAGGGTTATAGTTTAAGGCTGTTGGATATCTACATCCGAGAACGATTAACACACTACACGAACCGTCATCTATAGTAGCTGATAAGTCGAACTCTATAAAAGCTGGATCTGTACAACCAAGGTTTCCAAAAACACAAGAACCATCATCCGTATTAGCTGCTGGATCATAGTTAGAAGCTGTATCATCTGTACATCCTAAAACCTCTACCCATAACCAAGCGTCATATACCAATCCCGGATAATCTACATATGGGTTTCTGTTTCCTTGGGCAGTTTCTACTCTTGAGTTTCTAGTGATCTCAGCTGCATCAGCGGGATCGTCTAAATGCCATTGATAAAGCGTAGAAATATTGGCTAAATCCGTAATAGGACCAGCCTGAGTAGGATAGTTTGTATAGAAATAAAACACTCCTCTAGCCACATCACCTTTTCTATCTTCCTGCGGTTCCCAAAGGAATTCTATTCCTTCAGAAAAATTAGCCGATGGAGAAGGTTCACTTCCACTTGTAGTATATGCACCTCCTGAGGTAATTCCATACCACGTAGCTTGACCATCAGGAACCTCACCAAAATCAAAGAAAGAACGTTCTGAGTTGGCATCTTGATGGCTGGGTCTAATGTTATGTATGTCTGACCTCATCGGAGAAGAGCTTCCATAAAACGACTGAGGAACTAAATGTTCTGCGTTAATAGGATTTGGAAAAGTTGTAAACTCCGCATTCATTTCAAAATCAGTATAAATGCAATGTATCTTTCCGTTTACTTCATCTGTAAATGAATACATCTGTTGTCTGGCTCCATTGTATCCTAGATCACCGAAATCTCCATCATAGGTGTTGGACTTTAACCAGACTCTTAAATCTTGATTGTGAATGTTAGTTGGGTACTGTCCAAACAGATTTATAGAAATAAAAACTATGGAAACCACTGATAATGCAATAGACTTCTTCATTGTAACACAAAGCTACAGCCTAATGAGGAGATTTTATAAAAAAAAGTAGAAATGTGACTTTATATTTGTGTAACGGTCTAAACAACATAAACCTATAAATGATGAAATACTTAAGCACTTTAATAATATGCCTCTCAATCAGTGTTATAGCCAATACTCAAGAAGAAAATGCTATAGCTAAAGCACTAGAATCTTCTCCGTCTATGGAGGTTAATTCTGATTTACTAAAGTTTAATAAAGAAACTAAACACGGGTTTTCTTCTTATTTGAACACTGCACAAGGAGATGCTGAAAAGAAATGGAAGGAGTTTTTAGAAAATAAATACCAAGCAGAGGTTAAGAAAACCAAAGGTGGATTTATTTCTGAGGATGTGAAAATGCCAGAAATATCAGCAGTTCAAATGGATGTGACAGCATTGTTTTCTGAAGATGAAGAAGGATGTAAAATGAACGTATTCTATGAGTTGAGCGGACATTATATTAACCCTGATGATCATGCTAAAGAATCATTGGCTATTATGACATCTTTAAAGGAATACCAAAAACAACTTTATGTGATGGTTTATCAAAGTACTTTACAAACCCAAAGAAAAGGACAAGAGAAAAGCCAAAAGGCCTTAGATAAATTAGTAAAAGAGGGAGAAAAGCTAGATAAAGACGTAGCTAAAGAAGAAGGAGACATAAATAAATCTGAGCAGACCATTATAGAATCTGAACAAAAAATAGCAGAGCTACAATCTAAAATGGAAGAGTTAAGAGGAGAAATAGAGCAGAGTAAATCTACTATTGTGGAACTTAAGAAAGCCAAAGAGAAAAAGCTAGGAGAAGTAGATGTACAAAAAGCAGTAGTAACTGAGAAATCAGCTCAAATAGATAGAATTAAGACCGCTGCTGATAAAGTAGGAATTAATTAACCTAAATAAATTCAACCAAGATTGCGAAAAGCCTTTCAGATTTATCTGAGAGGCTTTTTTATGTCTGTTGATACCAAGCCCTAATAAAGGGGATAAGCTCTACTCTATGATCAGCTTCACAGAATACTGAGTAGTTCCTTCTTGGATTTGAATGAAATAGTTTCCAGCTGATAGATCCCCTTTTTTAATTTCTAAACGAGGCGTAGCAATGTTGTTCCAAACTCGAACCTCTTTTCCTGTAGAGTCCACCATTTTTATGGTTCTTTCAGTAGTGTTTTCGAAATCGATGTACGCCACATCCGTCATAGGGTTTGGATAAAGAAGAACTACCGG
>CAJXOV010000137.1 GCA_913057815.1 uncultured Flavobacteriales bacterium | reverse complement strand
GGTAATTACTACGTTAGAATCATAACAGAGGACCGACAAAGAACAACATCTATGGTGAAAATCAGGTAAAATATAAGTTCGGCATATTTATTGGCTTGTGATTAAAAACACAACTAATGAAACTTCTCAACTTTACATCATTGATGGTGATCCTTTTTCCGATTATTGGTTTAGGGACTACACTAGATGAAGAATTAAACTCTATGGCTTGTGAATTAGCCATTAAAATAGAAAACCGAGAAATTCAGAATCTCGCTGTTTGGCAGTTTGAAGATTTAGACGCTAGTTCTGAAACTCTTGGAAAACATCTATCTGAAGATTTTTCTTCTTACTTACTAAATTCTAGCAACTCTTTAAGAGTATTTGAAAGAGATCAATTAGATAAGATACTAGACGAACTCAGACTTCAAAACAGTGGTTTAATCGAACAATCTACGGCACAAAAACTGGGTGCATTTACCGGGGTCCAAGCTATAGTAACAGGACGTTATTCTATAATTAACAATAAAATTAAACTTTGGATTAAAGTCATAGAAACTGAATCAGCCTTTCAGATAGCAGCCTTTAGTAGAGAGCTTCCTTTTGATAAAAAGTACTTTCAACCTGTCAAAGCAAAGAACACTCCTAAGCCTGTTAAATTTGGGAAACTCAAAATAAAAAATAAAAAAAGGAAAAGCATCATTATTACCCTTGAAGGAAACAACACGACTAAGACTTATCAAGTAGATAGAAAAGCAAGCTCAGAAATCTTAGAATTAGAACCAGGAGTCTATACGTGCACCATTGGGCATAACACAAGCTATAGTTTCGAGAAATCTGAAATCTTAATTAAAGAGAATAAGAAAACGCTGAAAAAAATTAAAGGAAAAAGCGGATGGCCATTGCTACTAGGTGCTGGCTTATTGCTTTCACCTATTCTACTAATCAACTCTAGTAGTTCCCTTTAAGCTCTAAAACAGTGTTATGCGAAAAAGAAACTGGAGAATTGAGCTCTATTTCTTTTTCATTATTCTGCCAATAATAATCTATAGAATCATCTAGTGGGACTACTTCAATTTGAATAGGCATATCATTAAAGTAAATAGCTTCATTTTTAATTTTATATCCATTTACAAGGACATCAACACGATCCGAAATAGAATTTTTTATTAGTACTTGCTTATCAAACCCAAAAATCGGAGCAATAGAATCACGCAAATACTCTGATCGAGGACTAATGAACTTAATTATCTTTTTCTTTTGTTCCTCTCCTTTATCCAAACATTTAGGCCATTCCTCTTTCCATCTTTTATAATCTCGCTTAAACTCTTCTTCAGTTAAAGAATTTGCCTTGATTAAAATACTTTCTACTTCATTAGCATTATACCCAAAATTCATGAAATCTGAAAGTCTATTAAAGAAAAGCGTTGCAAAAGATGGGTTTTGAATGCATTTACCAAATATGGCTATCCCCATGGCATCCTTCTCTTTAAAGTTCCTTTTAGTCCGAGGGTTTATTGGCCAAACGAAGCCAATATCAAAATCATAGCCGACATAGCTCCATTTAGAATCTTCTTCTTTGGTTTTCCAAAATCTATTATTGAACCGATCTGCCTTAAGAGTATATAATTCATTCACCCAAAAATCCATGAAGCTTCCTAACTCTAGTTCATCCTGGATCAACTCAAAAGCTTCTTTAGACTTTATATCTGATGCATTTAACTTTTCTAAAAACTCCACATAAGACTCATTGGATCCTTTTTCTGCTCTGGCTTGTCTGCTGTTCCCATTTAGTAAATGCTTAACTTTTTCACCTGTGTGAGCAGTAATAAAATCATCGTTCTTTCTTTCATAAATATTAAAAAGGCCCCAATATATTCCGTTTACATAAAGGACTGAAGGATGATATTCCTGCATTAATAGTTCTGAATTCATAATATCGTTAACTCCCTTTACCACTTCATTTTTAAACCTAGAAGCATCAGAATAACAAGCTCTAACCACAAAACCATCAATAGATTCACTTTCATTTGAAGAGAAAAACCAATTAGACATCTCTCCTCCTTTGGGTTTGATCGTTATTGATTTTTTTGGTCTTGATCTAGTTCCTGCTCCGTAAATTTTGAAGGATACTGGAAGCTGTTTAGTTTCACCATCTACTGGGAAATATTGAATGCTCGCATTTCTCTCGCATTTCTCACTTCTATCTTCAAAATTCTTAAATAATCCCGGAACAAATATTCCTGTAGAATCACTCCATAGATTTTTAGGAGCAGTTACTAATGAGATCACTGGAAGAGAATGTATCTCTTTATTCACAAACACAGCAGAAACTTCCTTTTTAGTAATGAGAGTCTCACTAAATAAAGCTGCAGTAACCACTTGATTACTATCTACTGAAAAAGGACTTCTATAGACTTTAGCTGCTCCTGAAAAAACAGATGAGCCATCTGTGGTATACATTAGTTCTCCCTTCTCATCTGCAGAAAGTGTTACTTGAATTTGGCTTTCTTCCTTATCAAATAAAATATTCACCAAAGGAGCTACTCCAGTCAATAAATCTTTTGAATCATTTGCTTTCTTAGGTGAAGGAGAAGCAGTGTAATTCCATTCGTCTTTCACATATATATAAGACATATCCTTAAACTGCCCAGGATATTCTATATGGTTTATAATCTCTTTGCTAGGATTCAATAAAATAATCTCTCCTCCAGATTTATCTAATTTAAAATTTAAATGTCCTTCCTTTTTCTCACCTGAAGCGTAAAATAGCTCCTGCGTATTAGGAAGAATAAATCCCGAAGTAAAAGTATATTGAGTTAATCGATCTGGATCATCTGATAAGCTAAAACCTTTTAAAAACAGGGTGTCACTAGTCAAATTTGTCAATTCTATCCAATCAGAAGATTTCTCATCTTCATCTTTAATGGTATTCTTATTAGAACACATAAATTCTGAAATGATTAAATCGACTGAAGTAGAAACTTTAGGGTTTTCACTTTGACAAGACGAAATGGACATGGATAATAGCACACATAAAAGCGCTGAAATCGTCAGAAAAAATATAAGCTTGATTTTCATCTTTTAGCAACTACTTCAGGGTGAATAATTATTGGCATTTCAGAACTAAAACGGTTACCTACATTTATTTCATTTCCCAAATCATCTTTCCAACCGATAAAGTCCCATTCATCATTTTTTTCAACTTCAATATCTAAGGACATTCCGGAGAAAAAAACAACATCTCCTACAGCCTCATAGCCATTGATAAATACGTATCCTTTTAATGAATCAGGAATAGAAAATACCACCTGATCCTTGAACCCGATCGTAGGTAAATAATCTTCTATTAAGTACTTCTTCCTTTTGGAAACGTAACGCTTAAAACTAGAAACAGTATTAGAAATTTTGGGCTTAAACCTTGACTTCTTAGGGTTTACCCACCGTGCTGTATCCAACTGAAATTCAGCTGCAGTTATATCTTCATACTTCAACAAAATCTCGGTTATCTTATCTTCAGAATATCCAAAGTTTAAATATTCCATTAACCGATAGGTGAACATTTCTCTAAATTCAGAACTTCTCATAAAGCCTCCCACATGCGCTATTCCTTTAGCTTCACTTGTGCTTAAGTAGCGTTCTAATAGTTTGTCCGCCTCTGGTTTTGCAAGGCAAATATCATAATCATAACTGATGAAATTCCATACATTGTCTTTATCTACATCCTTCCATAGACGGTTATTGTAAGTATCCGTTCTTCTAATTACTATTTCATGACACCAGAAATCAAGCAATGAGTTGACATTAAAATTGGCTTCTAACAATCTTAAGATTTCACTTTCATCCGCAGTATTATTCAAATCATCAATTAAGGATTCATAATCAGAAAAGTCTCCTTTTTCTAGCTTGACTTGGCTATTATTAGCATTCATCATGTCATCTGGCATTCCTCCTTTATGATTCTTAACGAATTGATCATTTTTTCGCTCCATGATGTTATAAACACCCCAATACTGACCATTTATATAAAATGCAGTAGGTACATACTCCTGCATTAACATTTCACTCCGCATTGACTTGTTTACATCATTGACAATCTCGTTTCTATATTTACCTATGTTAGCGTGACATGCTCGAGTTATAAATCCGTCTATCTTTTTAGCTGATACAGAAGTAAAAAAATGGTTAGGGATTTTCTCTCTGCCTCTTATGGTCAACGACTTCTTTTCTTTACTTCTAGAGGCATTTCCGAATACTTTAAAATCAATTAGCTCATGAGCTGAAACAGAGTCTGAGGAATATTCTATCTGTCCTAATCGAATCCATTCATTAGTTCTATACCCGTAATTATTTCCTGCAAATAACCCGATCTCTTTATCCCAAAGATTAGCTGGATCTGTAGATAAAGAAAGTACTGGCACAGTGTGCAAAGAACGATCTACATAGGAACTCATTTTCTCTTCATGCTTCACAGTCATTTCTCCTTTTAAAACTGCTCTTACCATCAGAAATGTATCTAAAACTAATGGCTCTTTATAAAGTAATGCAGAATCCGAAAAAGGCGACTCACCATTTATAGTGTAATAAATATCATCCTCACTTTCAGAATTTATGCCTGCTTTAATTTGTCCTTCTTGTTCTATAAAATAAATAGCCAATCCTTCAGAAAGATTCGTTTTTAAGCCAGCTTCAGAATTCTCTTTACCGGGAGAAGGTAAAACATTATAATTCCACAGATTATCTAGAAGTGCACAAGACACATCCTTAACCTGCTGATTATAGTTAACTGTTTGTAGAACATTTCCTTTTTTAGTACAGAGCGCTAATTCACCTCCTGACTTACTAAGTTTAAACGAAACATGGTTTTCTGTGTCAGTTAACCCAGAGGCCAATAACAACTTGTACGAATTGGGTGCTATAGTTCCTGAAAGGTTATGTTTTTGAAGATTTTCATCATTATCTGAAATATAAAAATCACTCAGATCTAACTCTTTGTTCCCAGTGTTATGTAGCTCTATCCAATCATGCGATACTCCCGAACTATCCACTAAATTGGATGTGTTTAGAGCTAGAAACTCAGTAATTAACAGAGATTTTTTTTCTGGCTTATTAGAGCAGAAAAGCACCAGCGATGATACTGCAAAGAGCCCTATGAGATATACAATTTTTTTCACGTCTAGAATAGATACGTAGTATGGATTTCTATGTTTCTCAAATTGATAGTAAAATAAAAATCAACTGGTGCTAATATATACAAACTAATCTGTGTCATAAGGGCTAAGATTCTCGAGAGCATTTATCCGACTGCCAACCTCGCCTATTCATAAGTAGTGAAAAACAGCTTCATTCCGCATATATGTTATGTTCTATTATGGATTATTCCGCCAAATAACAATTAAATTGCACACTAATTATAACTCATATTCAGTTTAGTAATTATGAAGAATACTTTTTTTGTTGTTTCCCTTATTGTTCTCCTAGTGGCTTGCCAAAAGTTTGCTCTTCCTGACAAGAATGGTGATTCGAGTAGCCATGATGAAGATGAAAGTCATGAGAAAGGAAAAAACTGTATGGACTGTCATTATTCTGCAGGTTATGCGGAAGGTGTTTTTACTTTAGCGGGAAGTGCTTCAGGTAATACAAATAATGCTGACGTGCAGCTTTTCGAAACTCAAGGCGGATCAGCTATTAGAACTATTCAGGTGGATAGGTTAGGAAACTTTTACACTCCAAACGATATAGATTTTTCCAATGGACTATACGTAGGAGTTAGAAATAGCAATGGCGAACTAGAGATGATGGAAGATGAAATATTTCATGGGCAATGTAACCTGTGTCATGGCACATCTATAGAAGAAACGTTAACAATCGAATAAAAAAACTTAATGAATAAAATTTTCTCAATACTAGCTCTCTCAACTTTGATCATCTGTCTTTCTTTCAGCTTGACATCGGAATTATCCTGGTTGACCAACCTTGACAGCGCCAAGACTACTGCAGCTAATGAGGATAAGGTTATCTTACTAAGTTTTCAAGGATCTGACTGGTGTGGGAATTGTATGAAGCTTGAAAAATCTCTTTTTGAAAGTGCTGAATTTAAAGGATATGCAGAAAAAGAACTGGTTCTTTTAAAAGCTGACTTTCCTATGAAAAAAGCAAACAAATTATCCAAAGAGCTGACTGCTCATAATGATGATTTAGCTTCTAAGTTTAATAAAAAAGGATCTTTTCCTTTGGTCATAATTCTTAATTCTCAAGGAGAAAAAATAGGAGAAATGACTCATCCGCTTCCTTCTACTGAGGACTATTTGCTGTCTCTTATACACATCTCCGAGCCCACGAGACCTCTCTACATCTCG
>CAJXOV010000136.1 GCA_913057815.1 uncultured Flavobacteriales bacterium | reverse complement strand
CAGCGTCAGATGTGTATAAGAGACAGGAATTACAAGTTGGCCATTCGATTCAGCTTTATTTATATTATTAGACTATTGGCTGAAGGCGAATCTATTAAATGGAGAAAACAAAAAACCAATTATGATTATTTAAATGAACTAGATGGTCACTCTTTTAAAGAGTCCTTTAATTATTGTAGAATAGTTTTCGAAAATTTATGGTATGGGAGAAATGATTTTGGAGAGAGGGCATTAATTCAAACTTTGGAGCTTTACTCTTCTCATATTTCATCTTTAAAAGTTGAAAATAAAACAACTTGAAAAAGCAAAACTACATAGTAGGAGTCATAATAATAGCATTACTAGGTGCTCTCTTTATTTACTTGTCGAATAGAAACTCTTCCTATGAATGGCATGTGAATTTGCGCGAAGATGCCTATCAACCCTACGATCTTGGTTTTTTCAGAGATGTATTGGACAAGACTTTTGAGGATGATTTCGAATTAATAAAGCGAAGTTCACAATTCGAATTGGCAGCAGATTCTGGAAAAGGAACCATGCTATATGTAGAAGATGGAATAAGATTAACTGATGACCATCGTGAAAAACTTCTTTCATTTATTGAACGTGGAAACACAGCAATATTTAGTAGTGACATTCTACCTGAAGCTCTCATTGATGATATAACTGGAGTAGATTTTGACATTGAGTATTCTTCTGTTTCACCTGATAAAATTAAAGATAAGCTCAAGCGTTTTGCGTTTGAGAATGAGGAATTAGAAATTAGCGACTATATTCTTGAAGGTGATGAAGAAGATATTGAGGACTTTGATTACACCCATAATCTCTACTTAAAAGATTCTATTGTTAGTGTGAATTTCTTAGATAATCCTGACAAGAGATACACTTTTAAATTTATTCAAAAGGATACAATTGAACAATATACTTGGCATGGAATAGATAGCATTTTATTTGATGACTTTAATTCTGAAGATGACTTCACTCCTATTTCTTTACTGAATGATTCTTTGATATATTACTTCAGTATGAATTATGGAGAGGGCAAACTTTATGTTCATATGAATCCAATTCTTTTTTCTAATATTTACTTTAAAGAGAAATCAGGGTTCTCATATGCCAATAGGATTCTCGAAAACTTTAGTGAGGGAAAAGTATATTACAACCAACACTACACTTACTTTTCAACTCAATCCGATTATTCAGAGGAAAGCCAAACTTCACCTTTGACTTTTATACTAAAGCATAGAAGTTTAAAATGGACACTGTATTTAATACTCGGTTTAAGCTTAGTCTATATGATCTTTTCTTTTAAGAGGAGGCTTCCTGTTATTCCGTTCTTTGCCAAACCAAAGAATACCTCTATTAGTTATGTAAAAGCTCTAAGCAGCTTTTATTTAAGCGCTAAGAATCATGCGCTATTAGGGGAAGAAATGATGGTGAATTTCAAGCATTATTTAAGAACACGATACAGATTAAATACGAATCTCGAAAAAGAAGAGCTAATCCCATTAATATCCCGAAATTCAGGGATTTCTATTCTAGATATTACTGCTATTTTCGATAAGGAATTTGAAATAAATTTTAGCGACAAATCAAAATCAAAAGGATTAGTGGACCTCTATAAATTATTAGAATCATTCTACTCAAACTGCAAATAGATGAACGAAGAAAACAACAAAATTGACGATCAAAATTCTGAGAATCTAAATCCAGAAAGCAAATCAGAAAGTACAGAAAAAGATGTACTACCAGTTATAGAGAACCCTGATCAATCAGAAAGCGAAATGACTGCTGATCAACCTATCGAACTTCCTAAAACAAGTGAAGAAGTTCTTTTCGTTATGAATACTGTAGAAAAAGTAAAACAAGAATTGAAAAAGGTTCTTGTGGGTCAAGAGCGAACAGTAGAAATGTTAATAGCCGCATTACTCAGTAATGGTCACGTGCTTTTAGAAGGTGTACCTGGTGTAGCTAAGACGTTACTGGTTAAGCTTACTTCTAAGACTTTGGACTGTGACTTTAGCAGAATTCAATTCACTCCAGATTTGATGCCTTCGGATATTATAGGTACTTCAATTTTGAATATGAAAACATCAGAATTTGAGTTCAGACAAGGTCCGATTTTTTCAAACTTTATTTTGATAGATGAAATAAATAGAGCTCCAGCTAAAACACAAGCTGCACTATTTGAAGTGATGGAAGAAAGGCAGGTAACCTCTGATAATCACACTTATAAAATGGAGTACCCTTTATTTGTTATTGCAACGCAAAACCCTGTAGAACAAGAAGGTACTTACAAACTTCCGGAAGCACAACTAGACAGATTCTTATTTAAACTCAAACTGAATTATCCTTCACTTGAAGATGAAACTCTTATTCTAGAGAGATTTAAGAATGATTTTGCGCAGAAAAAAGTGGAAGAAGTAAATAAAGTATTACCGGTTTCTGATCTGAAAAAATGTGCTGATATAGTAGAGCAACTTCATATTAGCTCAGATTTAATCTCTTATATAGCTAAGCTTGTAAATAGTACTAGAAATAATGGAGATTTGTATTTGGGAGCTAGTCCTAGAGCTTCTCTGGCCATTATGAAAAGTTCGAAAGCACTTGCGGCCATGAGAGGAAGAGCTTTTGTAACACCAGAAGATATTAGAGATGTAGCTGCGCCCGTTCTTAACCACAGAATTTTACTAAGTGCTGAAAAAGAACTAGAAGGAAAAACTACTGAAGACGTGATCAATGAGCTCACCGCTAAAATTGAAGTTCCGAGATAGTGAAATTTATTAGTTCATTCATAAAAGATTTATACCAAGGTATTACACAAATATACCTTCACCAAAATGTATTTTACGTTGGAGGATTAGCCGCGATGTGCATGGCACTGAGCTTTTCTTTTGAGTTTCTTTGGAATATATCTTTAGGAATCCTTGCCCTCCTAGCATTTATTATGCTAATACAGCTAGTGTTGTTATTTTTCACTCACATCCATGTTTCTGCTAAGAGAAAACTACCTGAAGTACTTTCGTTAGGTGAGACTCAATCAATAGGAATAACCATTTCTAATGAGAGCGTTTTAAAACTAGCTATTTCTTTAACTGAAACACTCCCTTATCAATTAGGAATTAGAAACTCCACCCATGACTTAACACTAGCTTCGAAAGCTACCAAACATATTGATTATAAAATCAGGCCTACAGTAAGAGGAGTTTATACATTCGGAAATAATTTCATCTTCATAAGAACTTCATTTCCATTAATTGAGCGCAGGCTTACTCAAATATGTGATGAAAGTATAGATGTTTATCCTTCTATCATTCAAATGAAAAAATTCGAACTATATGCTTCTAAAAGATTAACCAATGATGAAGGTGTTAAAAAGACCAGAAGATTAGGACATGGAGCAGAATTCGAACAAATAAAACAATATGTGCCAGGAGATGATCCTAGAACTATAAACTGGAAGGCATCTGCCAGAACAGGGCATGTGATGACCAATCATTACCATGAGGAAAAATCACAACCTGTTTATCAAATCCTAGATACCAGCAGAAGCATGAAAATGCCGTTTAACGATCTGACTCTTCTTGACCATTCGATTAATTCTGCGCTGGCTCTTTCTAATATCATTCTGAAAAAAGGAGACAAAACAGGCCTAATCAGTTTCGACAAAGGTGTAAACACATTTTTAGATGCCAATAACAGTAGCTACCAGCTAAAGCTAATGTTAAGAAACTTATATGCTCAAAAAGAAAGTACACATGAAGCCAATTATGAGCTTCTGTTTTACTCTACCAGAAAGTATATCACTAAAAGAAGTTTTTGCATCCTCTATACTAATTTTGAAAGCATATACGCGTTGCAACGTGTGATGGCACAACTGACAGCAATTAGCAAAAGACATTTACTTCTAGTAGTCCTTTTTGAAAACACGGAGTTAACTGAATTTAGTCAGAAACCCGCTAAAGCACTGCATGACATTTATGATCAAACGCTAGCTAAGAAAGTAAGTAGAGAAAAAGCACTTATACATTCGGAGCTTGAGAGACATGGAATTATGAATATTTCAGTTACTACAGAAACACTCACTGCAGATGTGATTAATAAATACTTAGAGGTAAAAAGTAGAGGAGCTATTTAGTTTTATTTTACAGTTATCTTTATTCTTCAAAGTGTCAACTAAGATCATCAGAAATAGAATATAAGTTGAATGAAACCAGCTACGGTAAAACAGATTAAAGATGAATTGAAACATAAGGACAATGGCCAGCTCATTGAACTTTGTTTAAGCTTATCTAAGTTTAAAAAGGAGAACAAAGAACTTCTTACCTACCTCCTATTCGAAGCGGATGATGAACAGGGTTATATCCAAAATGTGAAAGTGGAAATCAAAGAGGAATTTCTTTCTATCAACGTGAGCACGTTTTACTTTATGAAAAAGAGTATTAGAAAAATTTTGAGGAATACAAAAAAGCATATTCGATATTCGAAGAAGAAAGAAACAGAAATAGAATTGCTGATGTATTTCTGCTATGAAATGAGACAGATTAGCCCCAGTATTGATCACAATGTCACCTTATCAAACATTTTTAATCGACAGATAGAAATGATCAAAAAGAAATTGCTTCTAGTTCATGAGGATTTGCGCTATGATTATGAATTAGAGCTAGAATCGCTAGAATAGCGGTTGTATTTCTTTAAAACGCACCTCTTTTTATATAACTCAAGGTGTCAGTAACTCCTCCACTGAAGCTTTTAGTCATTTCTACTTTTAGTTTTCTTTACCATTAAGAGAATTCCATGGATATTTTATCACATACTGTAACAGGAATGGCTGCTGGAACCGTAGTAGCAGCTTTTTCTAAAAGGAAATTCAAATCCAAACTTTACATTATTCTGGCAGGAACCTTAGCAGGTGCGATGCCAGATATAGATGCTATTTCATTGTGGTCAAAATTTGATTCAGTTATAGGCCAGACTTTTGGCTTTAAGCACAAAGGAAGACAGATTTACTTCGGAAAACTATGGTATTCTCACCATGGTTTTATGCATTCCATTAGTATGGCATTTATAGCACCATTGATTTGGTGGTTCTTAGGAGGATTAATCAGTAGAAACAGACAACCTTTAGTCAACAGAATTTCTTCGAGGTGGTATAATGGAAGGCTAGGAATGATGGCATTTATGATGGGTTATGTTCTTCATTTATGGGAAGACATGATTACACCTTCTGGATCGTGGAATGGTGTTCGTCTATTATTTCCTTCCACCGAATATTATGGTGGATTTGGAAAAATATGGTGGTGGAATAACTATGACCTCTTTCTTATAGCTGCTTCTGTAGTTGTCATTAACATCATTATTCTTCTTATAAATAGACGAAAAAAAGAACTGACGCTTTCTGTTTTCACATTGGCATTCATTCTGTTTTTTATACAAGTAAATACAAGAGGAAGCTCGTTTAACAATGACTCTGTAAAAAGTGCATTTAGCTCAAAAGAGAAAAAGTCAAAGGAGATACAAAAGGAAATTTTAGGCCCATTTATATTTCAAAAAATGGAAGGCATGGACAATTCTATAAACTTGAATTTTTAAGTTTCAGCGTTGCAACGCAGAACATGGAGCAACAAAATGATTCTTATTTTGGAGACCTCACATTAAAAGGAAGTTCCCATTTTAATCGAATAGCCAATAGTCGAACAATTATCACCACGGAAATAGAGATGAAAATAGATAGATTATGCCACAGAAAATAGTCTGATATTACAAATGATATGGCTCCTATTAAACAAGCAAATGCATAAATTTCCTTCCTAAAAATCAAAGGAATCTCATTGGCCAAAACATCTCTCAACACCCCACCGAAAACCGCTGAAACTACTCCCATTAACACTGCTATAACTGGTGAAAGGCCTACCGAAAGTGTTTTTTGAACCCCTAGAATTGTAAATAAACCAATACCTATAGTATCAAATATGAAAACACTTTTTCTCCACTTGACTATGGTGTTTTTAAAGAAATAAACTATGGGAATAGCTATGAATATCAAGTATAAATAATTCTCATTCTCCATCCAGCTTACTGGCCTCACTCCTATGAGTAAATCTCTAATAGTTCCTCCACCTATAGCTGTCACGAAACCTAGGATTAAAACTCCGAACAAATCGAATTTTTTCTCTACACCTATGAGCACACCACTGATGGCAAACACAAGTGTTCCTAAATAATCTATATAAATGAGAATTTCAGACATTGACTTTAAAAATTCAAATATATAAGAGTCCCGAATTTAAAGGCTGATTTTATCTTAAATTTAATCTTCCTAATCTGTCTCTTATACACATCTGACGCTGC
>CAJXOV010000135.1 GCA_913057815.1 uncultured Flavobacteriales bacterium | reverse complement strand
ATTCTATAGCTGTAAAAGTATTTCTGTTATACTTTCATGATAATAATCCTATGTTAACTCTATGTTAACTTTAATCTCCCTTTTATTCTCTCATTGTTAAGTCTGTGTTAAGGATCATCCATTTGGCTTTTTAACAGAATAATATAATTCATATTTGTGGTCGAATTTTAGAAATTCAAATATTTATATTTTCAAAGCAATCACGTCAGGACACTAACAATCAACAAAATGAATAAGTCATTAGCCCTACTAGCTATAATCACTTTAGCATCGTTTACAGCATTCTCTCAAGGAACTGCTAACAAGACATTTGGAAAAGGGATCTCATTAATGTCTCAGGATTCTACATTCTCATTGAAATTTGGAGCACGTTTTCAATCTTTATTTTTAGCAGACGGAGTTATTAATGATGATGGTCAAATTTCTGATGGAAGTTCTACTTTCTTAATCAGAAGATCTAGATTCAAGTTTGATGGACATGCTTATTCACCAAAATTGAAATACAAATTAGAGATTGGGCTTTCTAACAGAGATATTAGTGGAGCAAGCGCACAAACAAGAGGTGCAGATAGAATGATTTTGGATGCCGTTATCAAGTATAATTTCTACAAAGGATTCACACTTTGGGCTGGACAAACTAAACTTCCAGGAAACAGAGAGCGTGTTATTTCTTCTGGAAATTTGCAGTTTGTAGACCGTAGTCTTGTAAACTCTAAATACAACATTGACCGTGATATGGGTGTTCAATTAAGACACAAACATAAAGTTGGGAAAATGATTGTTAAAGAAATATTTTCCGTTTCCCAAGGTGAAGGAAGAAATGTAACTGCGGCTAATTTAGGTGGATTGGATTACACTTCTAGAATTGAATTACTTCCTTTTGGAGCATTTACAAGTAAAGGTGATTATATAGGAAGTGCGGTAAAAAGAGAAGAATCTCCAAAACTGGCTATCGGTTTAACTTATGATTATCATGACAGAGCTGTTAGACAAAGAGGACAACAAGGAAGCTACCTTCAAGATGACAATGGAGACTATATTACTTCTAATCTAGAGACATTTTTTTTAGATATGATGTTCAAGTATAAAGGCATTTCTGCTATGGTAGAATATGCTGACAAAAACGGAGATAACGTCATCGCTTTAGATAATGAAGGCATATCTCACGGGTATTACTATACTGGAACTGGACTTAACGCACAGCTAGGTTACATGTTTAAATCCAACTGGGAAGTAGCTGGGAGAATGACAACAATTACTCCTCAACAAGCTACAGGTCAAAACAATATAGACCAATACACATTAGGAGTTTCTAAGTTCATAGTTGGTCACAAATTAAAAGTTCAATCGGATTTTTCTTTTACTCAAGAAAAGAATAAAAATGACGTAGTGATGATGAGACTGCAGTTTGACCTTCATTTCTAGGAATAACTGAGTTAAAGGATATAAGTATTTCGTGTTACTTTCTATACACTTTATTCCGATGAAGTTGAATAACTTTGTGGTATGAATTCTACGCACACAGAAGTACAGAACTATTACGGATCAGAACTACAAGTTTCGGAAGATTTGAAGACGAATGCATGCTGCACTTTAACAAAACCTCCAAAGCATATTCTAGAAGCTTTGAACTTAATAGCAGATGAAGTTCAGGCTAAATATTATGGATGTGGTTTGACTCTTCCTTCAGCTGTAGAAGGGTTAAGAATATTAGATCTAGGATCAGGTAGTGGAAGAGATTGTTACATAGCTGCTAAGTTAGTTGGAGAAAAAGGATCAGTCATAGGTGTAGATATGACTGATGAACAACTAGAAGTAGCTAACAATCATTTAGAATACCACAGAGAAAAGTTTGGCTACCAAAAGTCGAATGTAGAATTCATCAAAGGAAACATTGAAGAATTAGACAAATTAGGTTTTGAAAAAGAATCGTTTGACATCATCATTTCTAATTGTGTAATAAATCTAGCTACAGACAAACAAAAAGTACTTAATGATGCATTTTCCCTTTTAAAACCAGGAGGTGAAATGTACTTTTCTGATGTGTATAGTGATAAGAGAATTCCTAAAAAATTACAGAAGAACAAAGTACTATGGGGCGAGTGTTTGAGTGGTGCTCTTTACTGGAATGATTTTTTAAACACTGCTAAGACAGCAGGATTTACTGACCCCAGAGCTACAGAAAACAAGCCTATCACGGTAGAAAACGAAGAGCTTGAATTACTTATAGGAGATCTCAAATTTTTCTCTGTCACTTATCGTTTAATGAAAATTGAAGGATTAGAAAGTGACTGCGAAGATTATGGTCAAGCCGTAGCTTATAAAGGTGGAGTGCCCGAAGAAGAACATGCTTTTCTTTTAGACGATCATCACTATTTCCCTAAAGGAAAAATCATAACAGTTTGTGGAAACTCCTTTAAAATGCTCTACGACACTCGATTTAAGAAATACTTTGATTTCTATGGATCGTGGGATACTCATTACGGAATTTTCGAAGGTTGTGGAGGAAGTATGCCATTCGGTGATTCAGAAGATTGTGCAGATGGAACCTGCTGTTAATCAAACTCTTTATTAAAGTTTAAAAAAGTAGCTGAAGTTTAATGATATATCGCTGTAGTTATTCATTTCAGCGTTTAGCTTAAAGTTTCTTTTGTACTTCACTCCTATTAAAAAGCGTTCGTAAATTGGATGAAATACTCCTATCGAAGGTGAGATATAAGAAACTCTTTTAGCTGGAGATTCTTCAGAGTTTGAAGCAGCTAATTTTGTATCCATGATATACTCCATTCCAACCTGAAAATGCGCAGTTTTCTTTTGAATAATTCTGAGCTGCGTAGTTCTGATTTTTCTAAAATCCCATCTTTTCAGCGCTCGAAAAGACATTTGAATTCCGCCTTGTTCCTCTATTCTAGGATTATGTGAAGGAATCCTAAACGCCATTCCTACCATTAACCTTTCCGTACCGGCATCTATTCCCAAATTATAAAAATGTGCCGTCTCTTCTGAGCTGATATCATACTCCAACCCTAATGATGGAAATAAATCTAGTTGTGGTTGAAAGCTTTGGGTTCCCCTGTTCCACACCATCCAAGGCTGCCACCTAAAATCCCTTCTGAAATTTAGCTCTTCACCTATTTCATCAGTGACTAGCTCTTCCCCGTTGTCCTTTTGAACGGTAATCGTAGTTGATTCTTGTGCTTTGCAAAACACAATTAATAAGATGCCTAAAGTGAGTGAAATAGCTGGTTTCATTATTATCTACATCTGGTGAATAATCTATAAGATACTTTAAGTAAAACGCTGGAACCGTTTAAATCATTGTCATAATTCACAAAATTGTATTTGTAGAAAGCTTCCAAATTAAACTTATAACCTCTTCCAAATCCAAGACCAACAATGGGTCCATAGAATCCCTCTTTCATATTTTCTTCTTTTTTTAGTAATGAATTATATTCAACACCTAGAAATGTAGTTACGTTAAGATCAGCAGATACTGAATATTCGACTCTATAAAGAGCGGCTAAACTGATAGCATGGCTTCTGACTTCTTTTTCTCCTAGTGCATATTTAAATCCAGCTTCTATGGATAATGGAAAATTAGAATTTCTTTCAGTTAGTCTAACTGAAGCCGCAGAATACCTGGCTCCATTTAAAAGAAAAGAGTCATATCCAAGATTAGGGTTAATTGAGTAACAAAAGTTTTTCTTAGCCACAGAATCAGTTTCAGTTTTCACTTCACCCACCTTAATAGTAACAGGCTCCTGCCCCATGCAGAAACCCGTAACCAAACTCAAAACAACAATCAAACTATATCTCAAATCCTTGTGCTTCTATGAACTCTTTTATTTCTTCTTTTGAGGTCAATTCTTTTTCACACTCTTTCATCTTAATGACACACTTTTTCCTACTCCCTTTATTGATCTCATTAAACTCTGATGGTGAAAGAACTGCTATCTTATTAGAAGGAGTTACAGTTACTAGTAAGTTCTCGGCAGAATCATTAAATGTCAACTTATTTCCCATTGAAAACATAGCTCGTTTTCCTTTTTCTACAAGTGTAGCAGACACACCTATGCTTTCTTCATTTTGGTTTACATATTCTGCCAACACAGCTCTTCCTCTTGGAAATACCTGAGGGCTATCACAGTTATAATACCCAAAGCCTCCTACGTTAAACACTGCAGAAATATCTTGTCTTGTAAAGTTCTGTTTAATTTGAGCTTTTCTTTCATCAGAGGCTCCAGCTAATTGATCTTCTCTGTATTTCTTTTTGGCTATTTCATTTCCTGCGGCAATAGCTGCTCTCTGCTCCAACAGTTCTTTTTCCCTTTTCTTCGATTCTGCTTTAGCCTTCGCTCTAGCGGCAGCTAAGGCCGCTTCTTTTTCCTTCTTCACCACATCCAAACTATCTAAAGAATTCTGGTATTTACCGAAAAGGCTATCATATGTTTTTAATGCATCAGCCATATCTACTTCACTTAAAACCGGAGCAGCTTTCACCATTTCTCTTCTTCCTGGTTTAGAAAACACCAACCTGTAATACCCTTCTTTGGCCGACTTATTTATTTTCATATCCGTCCATTCTACTTGTCCCCATTCTGGTTTAAAATCATCCAAATCCTCTTCTGCCACTTGGAATAGGGTGTTTTTAAAAGCTTTTAGCTCAGGAAATTCGCTATAATCTACATCCAACTCTATTTGTGGAAGTGCAGGATTCCCCTTGGTAGGCTTTGTAGGCTCTTCCTTCTTCTTGGCTGTTTTTTCTTTTTTCACTTCTGATATATCCGTATTGAGCTGCATTAATTCATCCTTGGCTTCTTTCGAAACTATCAATTTCTCCGTTATGTGAGTAGATGGATTTGTGAATTCATAAGTGTGATATTCTGAAGGATTCTCGAGACTAGAAAGTTGCAAACTTGTTTCTGAAACAGGTCCAATCTTTTTTACAACATGAGTAGTTCCACCTCCATTATCTGCCACTAAAACATTGTTTTCCAACTCTTCATACTGTTGTCCATTTCTAAAGTCCCATACTCCTGTTTCTTCATTTAAATAATATTCAGAGAATCCAGCCATTCGCTCTGCTATTTCCATTTTCACTTCTAAGTCTTTTTCTGGAGCTATCATCACTTCTGCTCCTTTCTGAAAACCTCTCAATTCAAACATCCCATTTGACTCGAAAGTATAGTTCACTCCAGCACTATCGTACTCCATAGGTATTCCACTTAGGAAGATATCCAACACATCATTGAACTCTCTGTACCGCAGTTCTACATCTCCTTTCAGCAGGTTACCTTCAGCATCCAAAAAAGCATTAGAAGGTACATTTATAGTGCTTTCTCCTAGTTTCACTTCTCCACCTTCGGCTACATTTATCATAGCTGTAAGAAATTCTTTTTCGTACCCCTTCACTGGTGGATCTATTAATGGCACATGCTTTTCCTTAGTCTCATCGGCCGCCAGGGTCGTATTAACTTCACTAGAGCTATCCTCAGTTAATGTGCTTTCCGATTGGTTACTCCATAAGTAAATTCCTGCAGCTAAAACGGCTGCAGCTGCTAGAGAATACATTCCTAGCTTAATGACTTTCCCTCCTCCTTTAGCCGCAGGTGTAGCTTGTGGATTTAAAAGCCCCTCGAAATCCATGGCTCCATTAATCTCATCAGCGGAAAGAGGCGTTCTATTTAGGTTTATTTTATCGTATTTCATGATCTCTCTTTTTTAAGCGGCAGCTTGCATTTTCAGCACTACCTTTTTTAATTTATCCAATGCACGGTAGGTTTTCACCTTAGCGTTCGTTTCCGTGATTTCTAGTATTTCTGCTATTTCTTTAAATGGCCTTTCTTCGAAGTAGCGCATTTCTATCATCAGATAGTCGGCTGATGACAAATAGGTAAGACTAGTTTTGAGCATTTGGATTTGATCTTCATCATAAATGGAATCATCCACATCAGCGAACAGATTATTGACTTCTGCAGTATCAATATTTATAGTTCTATTCTTATTCTCTTTCCGATAATATTGGTTGATTTCATTAATAGCTATCCTAAATAACCATGAACTGATAGGAAAACCTCTATGTTCATATTTCTCCAGTTGTTCGAGAGCTTTTAGGAAAGTTTTTTGGGCTATGTCAAACGCAACTTCTTTATCCTCTACCCGCTTGTAAGCAAATGCCGAAATCTGAGGAAAGTACTCCTCATAAATAGGCCGGAAAGCTTGTGGGTTAGACTTAGCTGCATCTATCACCTCTCCTTGTTGTTGGATTTGTTGAGATGTTTTATGGTAACTCATAGGCAGTGATTTTATTTTTAGCTACTTATTTAACGAGCAGCTTTACATCTATAATGTGAACGCGTTGCAAAAGATACAATCCTGTTTAATTATTAATG
>CAJXOV010000134.1 GCA_913057815.1 uncultured Flavobacteriales bacterium | reverse complement strand
GTCTAACACCTAAAGATTTAATAGACTTGGATTATGCTCTGAGCCAAGATGTGGATTGGTTAGGGCTTTCATTTGTTAGAAACTCTGCTGACATAGTAGAATTAAGGACAATTATTAAGAAGCAAGGAAAACATGCTCGAATAGTTGCAAAAATAGAAAAACCGGAAGCGGTTACGGATATCGACAACATAATTCGAGAGACAGACGCTATAATGGTAGCTAGAGGAGATTTAGGTGTAGAAATTCCAATGCAAAATGTTCCTTTGGTACAGAAAATGTTGGCAAAGAAGTGTATTAAAAACGCAAAACCGTGTATAGTAGCTACACAAATGATGGAAAGTATGATAGAGAATATCACACCTACCAGGGCTGAGGTAAATGATGTAGCAAATGCTGTGATGGATGGAGCAGACGCAGTTATGTTAAGCGGTGAAACTAGTGTAGGTAATCACCCTCACTTGGTAATTCAAGCTATGAATAGTATAGTTGTACAAGCGGAAACTCATGAGTCAATTTATAATCACGAAGAGGCACCAGTAAAAAGTGCAAAAGCTAGATTTATTACAGATTCAGTGTGTTACAATGCTTGTAGATTGGCCAAAAGGGTAGATGCACACGCGATTGTTACGATGTCTCACAGTGGTTATACAGGAATTAAAGTAGCTTCTCAAAGACCTAATTCAGATATATTCGTGTTTACTGGTAACAGAAAGATTCTTTCTCTAATGAGTCTTGTTTGGGGAGTGAGGGCTTTCTATTACAACAAAATGGTAAGCACAGATCACACTATAGCAGATATAAAGTATATGCTAAAGAAGTGGGAAATGGTCGAAGAGGGAGACTTTGTGATTAACATAGCCAGTATGCCTATAGCGGAAATGGGAATGTCAAATATGGTTAAACTAAGCAAAGCGTAGCCACAGGCTTTTACACCTGTTGTTACGGTTTATTTCCAGCTAATGGAAGCTCTTCTATTCAATTGGTGTAGCTTTTCAGTACAACCGGCACTGTCAGGACATTTTTCAGCCAATTGAGTTTCACCTGCCCAACTTATTTCTATTCTACCAGCAGAGATTCCTTTATCAATCAAGTATTTCTTGGCTGATATAGCTCTGTTTTCAGATAGGAAGTCATTGTAGGCGTTGTTTCCTCTTTTGTCAGTGTGAGCATTGATGACGATGGTCTCAGAATTAGTCGCCATTAATGAATACACCTTTTCAAGTGTTTCTTGTGCGTCTTCTCTGATGTTCGATTTGTCGAAGTCATAATAGATGTTTTCTAATCCATGGAGTGTGCTCGCATTAGCTAAGCTAGATTCTGGAGAGTTATTTTCAGAAGACTCAATTACAGTGCTGCTCGAACCATTAAGGTCACCAGCTAGAGCAAATGAGGCTCGTCTATTCAATCTATGGGCGTTTTCTTCGCATTCAGTGTCATTTGTACAATTGTTAGCCAATTGATCCTCTCCATACCATCCTAGTTTTAGTCTAGAAATGTCTACTCCTCTAGCTCCTAAGTAGGATTGTACAGATGACGCTCTTCTTTCTGACAAAGCATCGTTGTAACTGTTGTTACCTCTAGCATCGGTGTGAGCGGAGACATACATGTCTAAATTAGGGTTTGCCATCATAAATGCGGCTAGTTCGTCTAAGTTTTCTCTTTCTTCGCTAATTATGTCTGTTCTGTCAAAGTCAAAATAGATATCCTCTAATCCTTTGGAGTTTAAAATTGATTTAAGCTCATCTTTAGAGGTTAGGACGTAATCGTTTATGTTTTCTATATTCAGCTTTCCAGGTAGCGTGTAGGCAGGGTTAGTGACTTTTGTGTTTTCTTCTAGTATACCTAGAGCTAATTTTTCTACACTAGTTAAGTTTTCAGCTTCTTCTGGATTGTTTGCTACGCTATTCAGCCATTCATCGGCAGGAATATCACTTAAATCAGATGATTTAAGAGCGTCCAGTTCGTTTCTTTGTTTTGGAGATAAAGACTCATTTTTTAATGCATCATTAATCCAATCTAAGGCAGACATGCCGTTTAAATTCAATTTATCTGCAGAGCTATCCATAGCTATGTCTACATTTTCAACCTTCTCTATTCCTAGAGCTCTTCTTTCCACAGAAGTGAGAGTTTCAGCAAGTTCTGGGTTAGCTGATATGTTATCTAGCCAATCTTTGGCCGAGATTTCGGTTAATTCAGATGATTTGAGTGATTCTAGCTCCAATCGCTGTTCTGGCGTAAGGTTGTCGTCTTTTAGAGCATCATTGACCCACTCTAACGCTGAAATTTCATTAAGATTTAATTCTGAAGAATTGATAAGTCCAAGATCTAAAGTAGAATACTTGGAATCTAAACCTGCTAATGCAGAGTTATCCTGAATGTTTAAAGGGTTGGCAAAAATTTCACTGATTAGCAGTTCTTCGAGTTCTTCTGATGTAATTTCTTCCCCATCTTCTTTGAAATAACCAGTCCCTTCGGTATTTGCTTTATAAATAGAATTGTTGAGTTCGAGGCTGTTTCCTTCAATGTTATTCGAAAGAAGGTCCATCATATCAATATTTGTTAGAGTATCTCCTTGTTCAGAGATGAACCTGCCATCCTCATTAAATCGCTTATAAATATCACCATTGATATCTATCTCTTCCCTGTCATTGTCTATGTTTATGGCTAATCTTTCTTGTATAGTAAAGATTCCCAAGTTCTCATAAGCTAATGAAACTGTGTCTTCTACAGTTTTAATTGCCAGAATTTCTTCTACATCTCCTTTGACATAAGCAAGTTCGTAAGTGGTTCCGGGTATAGCGTCAAATTCGAACTCACCGTTTTCATCTAATATTAGATTAATTTCTTCTCCTGTGGCTAAATCTCGTACGATTACTTCACCACCGGCTAGAGATTTTTCCGGTAAAGAAGACTCTACCCTTCCAGCATATACTTTTTGAAGCATATTAGATAATTCGAAGTAGAATATATCATCTGAGAATCCTTTATCTCTGTTTGAACAGAAGTATCCAGACTCGTCTGTTACTTCAAATAGAATACTAAAGTCGTCTTTAGCCGAATTAAGCGGGTATCCTAAATTTTCAGGAAGACCATCTTTTAGGTTTTCGATACGAATTTTGAATAAATCCATTCCACCAAGGCCTAAATGTCCTGTAGAAGAGAAGTATAACACATCATTGTCATCTATATACGGAAACAATTCATCTCCTTTAGTGTTTACGGAGTTCCCTAGATTCTCTGGTCTTCCCCATGTGTCATTAATTTTTTCACACACATAAATATCTGTACCTCCTTCACCGCCAGGCCTGTTAGACGCGAAATAAAGTCTTTGTCCATCTGCAGAAACAGTTGGGTGACCTGTAGAATAATCGTCACTATTAAAAGATAGCTCTGACATTTCGGACCAAGAGTCCTCTACAAGTGTGCTAGTGTAAATTTTAAGATTTACAGAACCAGTTTTATCTTTAACTGGTTTTCCTCTTTTCATGTTGTTCCTAGTGACAAACATCGTCTGAGACTCGTCATCAAAATGGGCAGGCCCATCATTGTATTTGGAGTTAATTTCGTTAATTGGTTGAACATCTACTGCTTGGTTGTTTTCATCTATATTAGATTCATAAACATCCAAGTAAGGAAGGTCATTCCAAGGATTATTTTTGTTATTCTTTTGTCCTTCAAGGCCAGTAGCTGAGAAAACAAGCTTTTCACCATACTTTGTAACACCAAAAGCAGGTTTTCTATTATTAAAGTCTAATTTTTTTACTAAATATTGCTCTTTGTCTTCTTCAAGGGCTAAGTACTTATCTGAACTTACTAAGTGATTTTCTGCTCGATCATCCTTTGGTTGAAGCTTGTTGTATTTTTCATACCAAACCAGTGACTCGTCATAAAGCCCCTGTGTTTTAAGAGCTTCAGCATAGTAAAGTAAATCCTCATTTCTAGTGGAGTCTAGTTCCAAAGTTCTTTTGTACCAAGGAGCTGAACCAGTAAGATCGCCTTTACGTCTGTAGGCATCTGCTAGTTTTCTTGATACTCTGAAGTTGGTTGAGTCAGCTTCAAAGGCTATAGAGTATTGGTTTATAGCTTTTTCGAAAGCAAACACTTCTAAGTGTTTATCACCTTCATCCTCTTCAATCGAAGATTCTTGAGCAAAAGATGTCCATGATAACGATGTCATCAGGAATATCGCGAAAAGTTTAAATAGATTCTTCATCGCTTTCTTTTAAAAGTGTTTTGGATAAATAATAGCTGTTCTACCTTTCTTGATAGAGTAATTCAGCATAATCTCGTGACTACCTAGGTTTGTCCCGAACAGTGAAGTCACGGGCATTTCTAGTGTGTAACCAACTCTCAGTTTTTTGTTAACCTGCCATTGAGCCATGGCACCGGCTACTTCTTTAAAATTGTAATAAGCTCCTATTTTAAATTCATTCATTACTATGAAGTTTAAAAAGGCACCACCAGACAGAGGTGCGTTCTTGGTAGCTTTAAATAACACCGCTGGATAGAACTTTAAATTTCTTTTGACTTTCCAAACCTTACCAGCCGTCATGTAATAAGTACGTTCTTCTCTTCCGTCCATATAATCATATAGAAGGGAACCCTTGTTGACAAGCTTGTTATTTAATATTTTGGGTGCTGACACACCTACGAAATAGGTTCTACCATATAGAAAAGCTCCTGCACCTAGATTAGGCAACCATACTCCATTCTCATTCCTGAGGAATGATTGATCATCTGGATCTATAATGTCTACACCTGCTAAATTGGTTTGATACCTATTGATTAAACCTTTCAGTCCGAAAGAAAGTTTGGTCCTTTCTCGTCCATGTCCTAATTTCAGTCTGTATGCACCATCTATAGAAATATTAAACGAGTTGGTAGGACCGATTTTGTCATTCGATATAGCACCACCAAAAGCAAATTCATCCGTTTTAAATGGCTTATTGAAAGATATTGTCTGTGTTACTGGGGCTCCTTTGAAACCAACCCATTGGCTTCTATGAATCCCGGTGACATTAAATGTCTCCCTATAACCTGCATAAGCTGGGTTTAATTCCAACATATTGTATTGGAACTGTCCAAACATGGCCGTTTGTTGGGCATCCATAAAGGAAGTTCCAAGTACAAAAAGCGCCAGGGTTAGTAATATTTGTTTTCTTTTAATCATGACAATTTAGATTGTCTTTAAGTAAAGTTTTACACGAGTAATTGAGCTGGTCAAATTTGTCCGTGAGCCCTATTCTACGACTGAGTTATCGCAATAGTTACCTTCTTTTAAGAATGTCAACGGGGATAGGGTTTACGGAAATAAATCAGTCTGGGGGAGGTCTAATTTCTTGGTAGAATATTCGCTCTGAAAGTGTGAGCTTCTGCCGGGTTAAATTTTTGTTTTGAAATGAGAATAATTCAACCGAAAGTTGACTAGTATCATTTATATATTTAAAATCTTTAAAAATGTCATTCCGCGTTGCAACAAAACTTGGCCTGCAGAATAGCAGCTCTTTAAATTCGTGTTGAGTTTTATGTTGTTTAGTGGACTTTTCTACTTCTACCTTTTGCTGTTTTTTAATAGTTTTAACTTGCTCTGGGGCTATATTCTTGTCGTCTTCCGTTGTATGCTTTGTTGGTTTTGCAACGCTGATACAGTCAATTACTATAGAATCATCAATAGGAGATGCAGGTGTGAGGAGAAGGTACCGAATATTGCAAGATGCTGTTAGTACCAATGTTTGAACCTCCAAAGAGTTAGTTGAACCTACCTCTTGGTTTTTTACAAAGTTTGAACGAGAGCTAGACTCCCGAATAATACAATTGGAAGAGGCGTTTGGGTCATTTGATGCGGCCTTTTTCCAATTGACCACATATGTAGTGCCTTTTGGAATAACTACTCCTAAGTCCACTACTACGTTTTCATTGAACTTGTTTACCAACAAATGCTGATTGTCAATGTTTAAAGCTTGGTTTTGAAGTAGGTTTGTTTGTGATGTTTTTTTAACGTCATGAGACTCTAATCCGTGAGTTTTCTCGTTAAAGACATTTGCAGAACTGGTGCTTCCATATAGGAAAACCCCTAAGAGCAATGTTGCTCTTAAAGCACTAAAGAATATGAAGTTAGTTCTAAGTTTCATCTATAGGAATCTATCCAGTATTGATGTTTATCGCCTTTCGTCTTGGCTGATTTGTACGTGGCTAATCCACTTATAGTTACACAAAAGGGATCATTTTAGAAAAGATTGATGCTTTTTGAATTTCATCAATCTTTAAAACAAATATCTTTGTATGCTTAATGGAGGAATTAAGTCTTATAACTAGAGAGGAAGAAATTGTTTCAGAGTTTGAAATGTTCGATGATTGGATGGATAAGTATGAGTCTGTCTCTTATACACATCTCCGAGCCCACGAGACCTCTCTACATCTCG
>CAJXOV010000133.1 GCA_913057815.1 uncultured Flavobacteriales bacterium | reverse complement strand
TACACCTCTCTATTCGTCGGCAGCGTCAGATGTGTATAAGAGACAGGTGTATACAAGGTTAATTAGGGTTAATAAACCCATTGCAAATGACCATATGCCTGTAAATTTGAATTAAATCTTTCGATTTATGCAAAAACCGCTAGTCATCAGCATTTTCTTGTTAGGAGCAGTTCTCATTTATTTTAATGTGAGTCATTATAATTTTTTAAAGTCTGAGCTTATAGAAGATTTACAGGAACTAGCAGATATTTCAGTAAATGAAATAATGGAAAGTGTAGTAAATGAACTAGTTGTTTTTAAGTCCTCTCCTTCAGCTACCGGTGCTAATAATGAAATATTTTATTCTCATGATTCTTCAATAGTAGAGATTGAGATGGTTAAGCCATTTTTAGATTCGGCAATGCCGGAGGGATTAGATTCTTCATTTTTTAAAATGATGGAGAATATGGAGGCAGATAGCTCAGCTCAAATAAGCGTAATTATCAATACTACAGCATTTGAAGACAGTGGAAAGCACAGTTCTGAAACTGCAGGATTGGTTTCTTCTAACTACCTCAAACCAAAAGAAATTCGTAGTCAGTTTGATTCTATTTACTCTGGAAAATTATTGAATAAGCAAAATGGGATCTCATTTTTTTATGCTAGTGAAAACAGCTTTCCAGTGGTATCATATACCGAAGTGAAGTTCGAGACAATAGGAATGAAGAACGAACAAATCGGGTTTCGTGGTCAGAGAATTCATGTCCTGAAATCACTTCTCCCGACTATTATCATAAGCCTTTTACTTTTTGGTGTTTTGCTCTTTGCTTATAGACAAAACTCTAAAGTATTGAAGGAACAAAAAGCATTGGCAGTGGCTAAAGATGATTTTATGGCAAATATTACCCATGAGCTAAAGACTCCTATTTCTGCAGTGAAGGTGGCCATGGAGGCCATGATAGATTTTGAGGTAAGTAAACAGCCTGAAAAAGTAACTCAGTATGCCACTGAGAGCCAAAAGCAGCTTAATAAACTTGACGGTTTGATCAATAGAATACTGGAAAATTCCAATTCTAATTCTAAAGACTTAACCCTCAAAAAAGAAATAATAGACGTAGAGTTACTCGCTCAAGAATCTGTTCATTCATTTATGCCAGCTTCTGATCTTAAAAACCTTACTGTAGAATTATCTGAAATAGATAGTGCTAAACTCTCTGCTGATAAGCTTCATTTATCTGGGTTGATGAATAACCTGATAGATAATGCGGTGAAATACTCTCCGGCAAATGAAACAATAGTGGTTAAGGTGAAAGACTCCCCAAAACACGTTTTATTCTCTGTGAAAAATTTTGGAATCACATTAACTAGCGAAGAGCAAGCATTGGTTTTCGATAAACTTTATAGAGTCCCAAAACATAACATTCATGATGTAAAAGGCCATGGCTTGGGCTTGTATTATGTAAAGTCAGTAGCTGAGGCCCATTACGGATCTGCTAAAGTGGCTTCTAAAGAAAATTGGGTAGAGTTCACCGTTTCAATTCCTAAAACTTAACTAATGGCTAAGGTTTATTACTTAGAAGACGAAACTTTTTTAGCGCAAATAGTAGTAGAAACTCTTGAAACCAAGGGGTTCGAAGTAAAGCACGATAGCATTGGTTCTGTGGCTTTGGCTTCAATAAAAGAATTTCAGCCCGACATCTGTGTGTTAGATATTATGGTTCCCGGAAAGAGTGGGTTGGATGTGGCAGAAAAGCTAAATGCTATACATCCGAATCTTCCTATCATTTTTTTAACAGCTAAAAACCAAACTGCAGACATAGTTTCAGGCTTTAAAAGTGGAGGAAATGACTATTTAACCAAGCCATTTAGTATGGAGGAGTTAATGGTAAGAATTAATAATTTACTAATGTTAAGCAGCGTCAGGTTGGCTAGGAAGCCAAAGACTGAGGTTTTTAGAATCGGAGATATTTGCTCATTCAATCCACTGGCTCTTAAAATTGAGATAAAGAATGAGGAGGTGAAATTAAGCCACAAGGAAAATGAAATCTTAAAGCTACTCATCACACATCAGAACCAAACAATTACCAAAGAAGAGATCCTTATGAAAGTGTGGAAGGATGACTCTTATTTCAATTCTAGAAATCTGGATGTGTATATGCGAAAGATTAGAAAAATATTTGCTGCCTGTCCAGAGATTCATCTGGAAACTTTAAGAGGAGTGGGTTATATTTTTCAGGTGAATTTAAGTTAGCCCCATAAAATGCTCCCGTGTACTCCTTATATTCTGATAAGTCTTCTGAGCTTGCCTGTGTGATAACGTTTGCTGTCCGTCACTAAAGGCTTTTTGAGGAGTTTCATGCACTTCCATGATCACTGCATCTGCTCCAGCCATAATGCAAGCCAATGCTACCGGTGCTACAAATTTTCTAATGCCTATTCCATGACTAGGATCAGCTACTACAGGCATGTGCGTGCGCTCTTTTAACATGGCTATAGCATTAATATCCATGGTGTTTCTGTACGCTTTTTCGTAAGACCGAATACCTCGCTCACAGAGCATAATGCGTTCATTTCCACTAGAAAATATGTACTCCGCAGAATGAAGAAGCTCATCTAAAGTTCCGCTGATTCCACGCTTAAGCATAACCGTTTTATCTACTTTTCCTAGTTCGTTCAACAGATTGAAATTCTGGCTATTTCTAGCGCCTACCTGATAAATGTCTACATAATCATGCATTTTGGCTATCTGGTCTACCTCCATTACCTCAGTTACTATTTTTATACCAGCAGCTCTGCAGTGCTTGTAAAAAATCTTCAGTCCATCTATACCTAATCCCTGAAAACTGTATGGTGAACTCCTAGGCTTAAACACTCCACCACGCATGATTTTAATGTTGTTATCTACTAAGTGTTGCACTGTACATTCTATTTGCTCCTCGTTTTCTATAGAACAAGGTCCAGCCATGATTTGAAAGTTTCCGCTTCCTATTTTCACGTCATCACCTAAATCTATGGTAGAATGTCCGACCTTCCATTTAGCAGAAACCAACTTGTAATCATCACTCACTCGGTGAATGTCTTTTACACCATCTATACTCCCTATTTTCCTAGGATCTAGCTCGGATTTCCCTATACACACCAGGTAGTTTCCAGCCTGAGTAGTTACTAGATTAGGGCTATAGCTTAGTGCTTTTATTTCAGCTTCTATCGAAGCTATCTGAGCTTCTGAAGTGGTGTTTTCTAATTGAATAATCATGTTAAAATTGCTTTTATCCCGATAGCTATCGGGATGTTTCTAAAATAGACTTAATAAATGTGGAGATGCTAGGTTCTAAATTATCGCGTTGCAACGCTTTAATAAACGCACTTCCTATAATGGCTCCATCTGCATACTGGCAGGCTTGGTTAAATGATTCAGCATCACTGATCCCGAATCCAATGAGCCTGGGGATTTCTAAGCTCAAGTCGTTAATTCTCTTGAAATAAGCCAATTGCTCCATAGAAACTCCAGCGCTAGTTCCTGTGATGCTGCTTTGCGAAACCACATATAAAAACGCGGAACTCAGCTTGGCAGCTTTTTTAATTCGTTCATTCGAGGTGTTAGGAGTGATGAGAAATGACATGCTCAATCCATGTTTTTCCACCAATTCCTTATACTCTGTTTCATACACATCCAAGGGCAAATCTGGAATAATAAGTGCTCCTATTCCTGCTTTTTTGGCTTCTATGAGAAACTTCTCTTTGCCAAACTGCATCCACTGATTTAGGTATCCCATAAATACTAGCGGGATATTCACCTCAGACTTGATCTCGCTCAGTTGACTGAATAAAAGCTCTATGGTCATGCCGTTTTTAATGGCGTGAGCACTGCTGTTTTGGATAGTCTCACCATCTGCCATAGGATCTGAGTATGGCATTCCCACTTCTATCATTTGCACACCTTCGCGTTGCAATGCCAATACTGTTCTTCCCGTATCTCCCAACTCAGGATAACCTGCTGTGAAGTAAACGTTGAGGATAGGTTTGTTTTGTTTTATGTATGCTGCTATGGTCATTTCTAGAAATTAAAATGCTCGATATACGTGTTTAAATCTTTATCTCCTCTACCTGATAGATTCACTACTATAACTTGGTCTTTGTGGTGTTCTATTTTATTCAACACTGAAAACGCATGAGCTGTTTCTAGCGCTGGAATAATTCCTTCTAGTCTGGAAACTTCAAGCACAGACTCCAAAGCTTCATCATCCGTAATAGGATAACTTTTGGCTCTTCCGCTGGTAATTAAATGCGCATGAAGTGGACCTATTCCAGGATAATCTAATCCTGCTGAGACAGAGTATGGTTCTATCACTTGTCCATCTGCAGTTTGCATAAGAAGGGTTCTACTTCCGTGGAGAATTCCATTGGTTCCGAGTAAACTAGTAGCTGCTGATTTACCCGAGTCTACTCCTAATCCGGCTGCTTCTGCTGCTACAAGTTTCACTCGTTCATCTTCCATGAAATGATAGAATGCGCCCGCAGCATTACTTCCACCTCCCACACATGCTATTACCATATCAGGGTTTTCACGGCCTTCGTGTTCTTGCAGTTGCCATTTAATCTCTTCACTAATCACCGACTGAAAACGGGCTACCATATCAGGATAAGGATGAGGTCCTACTACAGAGCCTATGATGTAAAACGTGTCATTCGGATTGTTAATCCAGTCGCGAATGGCCTCGTTAGTAGCGTCTTTAAGCGTCTTACTTCCAGAGAGGGCAGGTCTCACTTCCGCTCCTAGCATTTTCATTCTGCTTACATTAGGTGCTTGACGCTTGATGTCATGCTCTCCCATATAAACTATGCACTGAAGTCCTTTCAGCGCGCAGACTGTAGCAGTAGCTACTCCATGCTGCCCTGCTCCAGTTTCTGCTATAATTCTTTTCTTCCCTAATTTCTCTGCCAACAGAATTTGACCAATAGTATTGTTCACTTTGTGTGCTCCAGTGTGGCATAAATCTTCTCTTTTTAGATAGATTTTAGAACCATACTTTTCCGTTAATCGCTTAGCGAAATAAAGAGGAGTGGGTCTACCCACATAATCTTTAAGTAGGCTCTGAAACTCTTTTTTGAACTCCTCTGTTTCCGAAAACTTCAGGTAGTTCTGACGGAGTTCTTCCACGTTAGCATGGAGCATCTCAGGCACAAAAGCACCACCATATTCCCCATAAAATCCTTGGTCTGTTGGCTGGAATGTCATTTTCTTAATTTTTTAATAAAGGCATCTACTTTTTCTACATCCTTAATTCCTGGCTCCGTCTCGAAAGCGCTGTTTATGTCTATTCCTATCAACTTATCGTGCTTTAGGCTCTTGATCTCTTCAGCATCATCAGGTCCGATTCCACCCGCTAAAAAGAAGCTCAACTCTCCGTTATATTCTTTCAGTTTATCCCAGTTGAATTTCTTCCCAGAACCACCAGGTTTATCAGATTTGGTGTCGAACAAGAAAAAGTGAACTACATCTTCAAATTCTTTGGTAACTGAGAAATCAAAATCATCGTCCACATTGAACACTTTAATTACACCGAAATCTGATTTTTGAGTCAGTTCCTTGCAATATTCAACATCTTCTCCACCGTGCAACTGGGCCAAGTGTAAATCACATAGAATGACTAGTTTTTTAAGATTCAGAATGGGTTCGTTCACGAACACACCTACTTTTCTAGTACGAGGAGGGATTTCATGAACAGTATCTCTCAATTCTCTGAGTATGGCATGCCTCGGAGAATCCCTATGGAAAATAAATCCCATTAAATCAGGAGCAGTATTCTTTACAGATAGGATGTTTGCCTCTTGGGCGTTTCCGCAGACTTTTATGTATAACTTGTTATTCATGTATTAGAGTTCTTTGTGGTGTTATTTCTCTTTTCATTTTTTGCTTTTCGTGCAGTTGATAAGATGACAAGTTTATAAGTCTGATTCTATGGTTTTAGAATCTCTGGTGAGATTCATTTTTCTGATTTATTTTTGGCCATCAAATAGTTGATATAACCATTCAACATCTTTTCTATTTCGTTAATTTCTTTCTCTAATTCTTCAAATTTAGATTTATCAATGTACTCACAATCTAAAGAAACTGTTAAGTGGTCAAACGTTTCTACAAGTGAGCCTCTCGCAATCCGACAGAATTGAATATTTTCTTGATAATGAAACCGTCCATGTCCTTCAGAAATATTAGCCGTTATTGATCGTGAACTTCTAACTATTTGATCCACTAATTTGTATTTTTCTTCAGAAGAAAAAGTTCTCGATAGATCATAAATGTTCTTCCTGAAGACTCGCGACTTTTGCCATACTTTCAACTCTGATAATTTATGGTAACCCATGCTCTGTTTTATTTTTCATGTCATCGATCAGCAATAATTTCACTTATTCACTTATTCACTTATTCACTTATTCACTTATTCACTTATTCACTT
>CAJXOV010000132.1 GCA_913057815.1 uncultured Flavobacteriales bacterium | reverse complement strand
CCTCTCTATTCGTCGGCAGCGTCAGATGTGTATAAGAGACAGCCACATCCGTCATAGGGTTTGGATAAAGAAGAACTATGCTGTTTTCCATCTCATTGATGCTCACCACCATGGTTTCCTCTGACTGAACTGTACAGCCATTTTCTCCTATAACTACCACAGAATAAGAACCATCTTCTAAGGCTTCATAGGATTGGTTCGTAGCGCCAGGGATAAGCACACTATTTACAAACCATAAATAATTCTCTCCATCTGCTGCGGTGAGAATGGCACCGTCTTCTGTGATTTCTGTAGAAGGATATCCGTAAACGATAATAGTTTCACTTTGAGAATCAGAGCATATTTCATTTACTGTAGTAAGCTCAATGGTATATTCACCCGCTTCAGAGAACTCCTCAGAGAGTAGTTGGTCTTCTCCTGCTTCCTCATTGTTAATTAGCCACTGAAAAGCTTGTGCGTTTTCATCTTCATTTTCAAATTCAATAGTTTCTCCAGCACATATTTCAGTATTTGAGCTGGTGAATTCTGCTGATGGTGAGGCGAAAACAGTAATAGTTTCATTTTGAGAATCAGAGCAGAATTCATTCATAGTGGTAAGCTCTACAGTAAACTCTCCCGCTTCAGAGAATGTTTCTGAGAACAGTTGTTCTTGGCTGATTACCGAAGCATCAATTGACCATTGATGAGACTGAAGGTTTTCATCTTCATTTTCAAATTCAATAGTTTCTCCAGTACATATTTCAGTATTTGAGCTAGTGAATTCTGCTGATGGATTTTCGTGAATGTTAACCACTTGCATTGTGCTTTCTTGGCAAAGAGGGTTTTCTGCAACCAACTGAACAATGTATTCTCCAGCGTCATTAAAAGTTTTAATCAAAGTAGAGTCTATTGCTTCCGGAGCTGAATCTATATTCCATTGATAGCTATCTATTTCTTCATACAAACTCGTAAATATGATTTCTTCTCCTGGACAGACAGCTATTTCTGAAGCGTCAAAAGCCGCTTCTCCACCACATTCATGAATAGTGGTCCAAGTGGTATTGGTAACTATAGCATCATTATTATCGAAATAAATAAATGCTGTGTTAATCAACCCTGTTCCTACGGAAAGGTCTGCATGAGGAGTTATTTTATAGGAAATCAACCCATGAGAGTCAGGTTCATTATTTACAGAATCTGGCAATTGAATGTTCTCAAAAAAGAAATCTACTACCCTGGTTTCTGAATTAATACTCGTCATTACTGAATGAGAGTTGGCTACTATTTTGAGTGTACTCAAATCAAAGTTGACATCTATAGTATCTTGAATACGCACATCTTGTGCTGGGGCGTTCCCTGTGTTTTGGAAACGTACTAAAAACTCTTGTTCGGTTTCTGGCAGCAGCCAATGCTCATCGGTATAACCTAAAGGGAAAGCTTGTTTATCATTGGGGTCATAGGCACAGGCTACCTCCATGGTAAGCTCTTGCTCTCCATAGGCTACTTGCTCTCCTTCATAATAACCATAAATTCTAGCATGACTGGTGATGTATTCTCCTATGTGGTCTACTGTAGGAGTGAGCAGGTCTATGTCATAGAAAAACATTTCACCAGGCAGTAGATTTGCAAAGCTCATGTACACTTTATTTCCGTTTACAGAATCTATGGGTGTTACTTCTTGATGTCCTTGGAAGAGGTCATCGTACTCAACTTCAACTATTCCATCTATAGGTACGTTTCCCATGTTACGGAAGCAGATGTTATGGTTAGAATAATCATTGCATAAAAAGCCATTACCACTTGGGTAAAGATCTATACAAATACCAAATTCAGGAAACTCATTAGATATGCCAAACATTAAATTTGTAGAAGTACTGCTAGAGGCATCAAAAGACTGAATATTAAGAGTAGTGAAATAAGGAAACAAGGGATTTTCTGAAAGCTCAAAAAACGCAAGCGACTGTGAGCCTAAGTTGGCAATGAAGTTTCCTTGATCGTTGGTAATGTACGTTAATCCTAAAGCTTCTATGGTGATGGTTTGAAATGGAAGACCATACTCAGCTCCATCCATGATACCATTTTCGTTTTCATCATAAAAAACTGTTCCTGTGATTTTAAAGGAGCAGGAGCCTATATCTAAAGTTACATTTGGATTGTAATTGATGGCTAGGGAATTAGAGCACCCTTCTATGTATTCACATGTATTGTTTTCACACTCCGCAGTATCTGAGTAATTCTCAGCTATAGGGTCAATACAACCGCAATCAGTATAACAGCAGCTTCCATTATCTATCCAAGCGTCAGTATCAAAATTACAAGCTTCAGTATCTGTACATCCCTCTCCTGTTAAGTTTTCATACCAAGCAATTTTATCATCCAGCTGTGAAGCAGACAAGACATCGATATCCCCATCCCCATCTAAATCTGAGGTGTAAACAGACCAAGCACCATCTGCCTCAGAGCTTATGACTTGAGTTAAGCCAAAATTTCCTGCCCCATCATTTTGATACCAGGCTATTTTATCATCATACCATGAAGCCGACAAGACATCGAGATCCCCATCCCCATCTAAATCTGAGGAGTAAACAGAGCGAGCACCATATGCCTCAGAGCTTATGACCTGCTGTGCGCTAAAATTTCCAACCCCATCATTTTCATACCAGGCTATTTTATTATCATTCCATGAAGCCGACAAGACATCGATATCCCCATCCCCATCTAAATCTGAGGTGTAAACAGAGTTAGCACCATTTGCCTCAGTGCTTACGATCTGCTGCGGGCCAAAATTTCCAAGGCCATCATTTTCATACCAAGCGATTTTATCATCAAGGAAAGAAGCCGACAATACATCCATATCCCCATCCCCATCTAAATCTGAGGTGTAAACAGAGTTAGCACTACTTGCCACAGTGCTTATGACCTGCTGCGGGCCAAAATTTCCAAGGCCATCATTTTCATACCAGGCGATTTTATCATCATTACGAGAAGCAGACAAGACATCGATATCCCCATCCCCATCTAAATCTGAGGTGTAAACAGAATGAGCACCACTTGCATCAGAGCTTATGACTTGAGTTACGCCAAAATTTCCAACCCCATCATTTTCATACCAGGCGATTTTATCATCCTCCTGTGAAGCAGAAAGTATATCCATATCCCCATCTCCATCTAGGTCTGCTGAATGAACGTCAGAAGCTTCCAATGTTGTGCCGGTAATTTCTTGTTGTTGTCCTAAAAACTGGCCAAAAGAATAAAAGCTAAAACAAAGGAATAAGGAGAGTAGAATCGTTTTCATAGCGTGTAAGGCGTTTCCTCAAATATAAGGAAAGCTATGGTAATCAAGAATGTGAGGAGTATTTACTTTTAGAATCTAAAAAAGAATCAAATTAAAAAAACCAAACAAGAATCTAAACTGGCTTCACAAGCAGCACTTCTCCATCTTTCCAGATTTCAAGCATTCCTGCAGCCTTAAGTTCTTTGGTCACTTTGTCCCATTTCTTGTTACTTAACTCTGACTTGGTCTTAAGATCTCCTAACGGCATTTGCTCTGTAAGGATTTTCATTACTATTTTTCCTTCATCTGATATTTGCACCGCAGGCTCAGCAGATTCTGTCTGAAAAACCTCTGGTCTCATCTGTGGGAAGAATAATACTTCTTGAATAGAATCATTTCCTGTTAGAAACATAGTCAGTCTGTCTATTCCTATTCCCATTCCTGATGTAGGAGGCATTCCATACTCTAGCGCTCTAAGAAAATCCTGGTCTATAAACATAGCCTCATCATCTCCTCTGTCTGCTAAATTTACCTGTTCCTCAAATCTTGCACGCTGGTCTATAGGATCATTTAACTCAGAATAAGCGTTGGCTAATTCTTTACCGTTTACCATTAATTCGAAACGTTCTGTCAGTTCAGGATTGTCTCTATGTGCTTTGCAAAGCGGAGACATTTCTATAGGATAATCCGTTATAAACGTAGGCTGAATGTAGTTTCCTTCACACTTTTCACCAAAGATTTCATCTATCAGTTTTCCTTTACCCATAGAATCATCCATAGGCACGTTTAGCTTAGAACATACTTCTCTTAGCTGAACTTCATTCATTCCATCGATGTCTATTCCTGTGTGATCTTTAATAGCGCCAATCATTGTAACACGCTTAAAAGGAGCTTTAAAGTCAACCTGGTTTTCACCTATGGTCACCTTTGTAGTTCCTAGCACATCCATACATATGGTTTCTAGCATCTGCTCTGTAGTTTCCATCATCCACTTATAATCTTTATACGTGACATACATTTCCATCATGGTAAACTCAGGGTTGTGAGTTTTATCCATTCCTTCGTTTCGGAATGCTTTGGCAAATTCAAAAACACCATCAAAACCACCTACTATTAGTCTTTTTAAGTAAAGCTCATTGGCTATTCTTAGGTACAATGAAGTATCTAAAGAATTATGATGAGTGATAAACGGACGTGCAGCTGCTCCTCCAGGAATAGGCTGAAGAATAGGCGTTTCTACTTCCAAGTATCCTTTGTTAGAAAGGAAATTACGCATAGAAGTCATGATCTTAGAACGTTTGATAAACGTATCCTTCACATCAGGATTTACTACTAAATCCACATAACGCATCCTGTATCTTAATTCAGGATCAGTAAATGCATCGTGTACGTTTCCATCACTATCTGTTTTTACTACAGGAAGTGGTTTTACTGATTTAGCCAACACATGAAGTTCCGTGATTTTTACAGAAGGCTCTCCAGTTTGAGTAGTAAACGTTTCTCCTTTTACACCTATAAAATCTCCTAGATCCAGCAGTTTTTTAAACACATCGTTATAAAGTGCTTTGTCTTCTCCTGTGCAGATTTCATCTCTATTTACATAAAGCTGAATTCTTCCTTCAGAATCCTGAAGATCAGCAAAAGAAGCCTTACCCATGATATTTCTGCTCATGAGTCTTCCTGCCATAACCACCTGTTTACCCTCTGTAAAATCCTGTTTGAGTTGTTTAGAAAGTGTGTCCACATGGAATTGTGCAGCCGGGAAAGGCTCTATTCCTCTGTTTCTCATTTCATCTAATGCTTGTCTCCTTTGGATTTCTTGTTCAGAAAGTTGGATCGCCATTTTGTTCTCTTTTGTAGTTATTATTGCGGTGCAAAGGTATTACTGTACACTTAACTACACCTAAGCGATTACATCTTTTTTACATTCATTAAGAATCGAAGATGTACATTTGTCATTCCAATTTTTTACGATCGCATGAGAGCACTAATAGAATCATTTACTACACAATTAGAAGATTCCTTGAATACAGGAACATTGTCAGGCCAAATAAAAGGTGATAAAACCATTAACTCATTAATTATATGTGGAATGGGAGGAAGCGGAATAGGCGGAAAAATTGTGCTAGAATGGTTAGAGCAGACATTAAGCATTCCGTGTATAGCTCATTCATCATACGGGTTACCAAATTTTGCAGACGCTAATACTTTAGTTTTAATAAGTAGCTATTCTGGTAATACAGAAGAAACTCTTTCAGCTATGGAAGTGGCTTTGGCTAAAGAATGTATTATTGGGTGTGTTACTTCTGGTGGAAAAGTAAAAGACTGGGCTAAGAAATATGATATTCCATATATATCCGTAATTGGCGGTCACCCACCTAGATCTCAGTTTGGTCAAAGTGTAGTTCAAATTTGCAGAATGTTAGAATCATTCGAACTAATAGGGCCATCTATTTATAGTGACCTGCATGCAGCGGTGAAGCTTTTAAATGACTCAGCATATTATATCCAATCTCAAGCTAAATTAGTAGCTGAACAAATAAACAAAACGACACCACTCATATATTCTGATTCAGGATATGAAGGCGTAGCTATTAGATGGAGACAGCAGATAGGAGAAAATGCTAAAATGCTTTGTTTTCACCACCAATTTCCTGAGATGAACCACAATGATTTAGTGGGATGGGAAGGAGGAAGTGATGCTTACTCTGCGGTGTTATTTAGAAATGAAGATGACGCTCAACGAGTGAAAATTAGAATGGATATTTGTAAAGGAATATTTGAAGAAAAAGGAGCTAAGGTAGTAGGGGTAGAATCTAAAGGAGTTACTAAGCTAGAGAGAAGTCTATACTTAGTAAACTTTGGAGACTGGGTTTCTCTTCATTTAGCAGAAATGAATCAGACAGATCCTGTAGATATTAAAAACATTGATTTTCTTAAAAATAAATTAGCGAGCATCTAGTGAAAAAAGTAAAGTTTCAGGACTTGGGTGTAATGGATTACAAAGCTTGCTGGGATTATCAGGAGGAGTTGTTTAAACAATCTATTGACCAAAAAATCTCCAATCGGAAACTAGAGAATCCTGCTGATGCGGTTACTCCTCAAAATCATCTGCTATTTGTAGAACACCCTCACGTGTTTACACCTGTCTCTTATACACATCTGACGCTGCCGACGAATAGAGAGGTGT
>CAJXOV010000131.1 GCA_913057815.1 uncultured Flavobacteriales bacterium | reverse complement strand
ATGTAAGAGGCATTGGTTACCTAATTGCAGGACATGCTATCCACCACGTGGATATATTAAAAGAACGTTATCTATAAACTTTTATGATCCAGAAACCGTTTACCTCTGCCTAAGAAATACCCAAAAGAATTGTTAATCATAGCACTATACATTTACATGTTCTTATTTTCATGATTTTCAATCATTTTGAGATAAGCTCTTTACGTTTCCCAAAATTGCCTCTAAAAGAAAAAAATATTTATTCCCCTCTTCCTTGTTATCACAACTAAACTTTATTTACTTTTGCGCTCTCATTTTACGTGAGTAGAATGAGAAAATATGGTGATTGTAGCTCAGCTGGTTAGAGTATCGGTTTGTGGTACCGAGGGTCGCGGGTTCGAATCCCGTCTTTCACCCACTTAAAAGGTTAGTCTTATGACTAGCCTTTTTTTGTGCACTCTATTTTATTAATCAACACTTTGAATATGGTTCTATTAGAAATAATTAGATCCTTCTTCTCTTCTGATTAAATTATTCCTCTATAAACAAGGTGTTTTATCTTTACTTCTTTTAAGTTCCTGCACGAGTAGTTTTCCATTTAATAACACGTAATTTTTGCTTAAGTTCACCGTTTAAATTTATTCTTAAAACCTTCATTGACCATTTCTCCATCTTGGAAAAGCACATCCCTAAAAATATCTTATTCTTAGCCTCTTGGTATCCCAGTAAAACTCACAATACACTCGGGAATTTCTGCCAACGGCATGCACAAGCTATAGCCACGGAAAATCAGGTGACAGTTGTCTATTTGGCTAAAGACATCACTATGAATGAACCTTTTAGAATTGAGGTATATGAAATAAAAGGAGTCAAGGAAATCATTTGTTATTATCAAAAGAAAGGAATCGCTGGAAGTGGATATATAAAGGCTTTCAACTATGTTGTGAAAACCGAATTACTTGATCAGATTCACACATTTGATTTGGTACATGTCAACGTACTTTACAGAGCAGGATTATTGGCCTTACAGTTAAAAAAATCTATCAACCTCCCGTTTATAATCACAGAACATTGGACTGGTTATCACAACTCTAAGAAGGTAAAATACGTTCAAAAATTCTTTTCCAAAAAAGTAGCCAAAGAAGCATCAAGGTTGGTTCCCGTTTCGGCTCATCTAGGAGATGCCATGCATAAATTTGGTTTAAAAACTCCTTATACTGTTGTTCCGAATGTAGTGGACACTGACTTATTCAAACCAAGATTAAAAAAGGATGGTATTTTTACTTTTATACATGTAAGTTCATTAGTCGATGACCATAAAAATGTAAGTGGAATTATCACAGCTTTTAGCCATGTGATGGATGATGTGCCTGCCAATTTAAAGATCATAGGAGATGGGGAAATATCTACCTATCTCAAACTAGCTCAAAAATTAAAAATTCCAGAAGAAAGGTTCTCCATTGAAGGAGAGCAAACTTTAGAACAAGTTGCTGACAAAATGGCTTCTTCACACTGTTTGATCCTGTTCTCTAATTATGAAAACCAGCCTTGCGTAATTCCAGAGGCTCATGCTGCTGGAATTCCTATTATAGCTACTGATGTAGGAGGTATTAGTGAGCACCTCACTCCTGCTCATGGAGTTTTAATTACCAAAGGAAACTCATTTGAATTAGAGGAAGCCATGAAGTTTGTTTTTAGTAATCATAGTAGCTATGACCCTAATTGGCTTCATAACTATGTGAATGAGCACTTTTCTGTTAAGGCCATTGCTCAGTATTATTCTAAAATATATAACGAGATTACATAATTGGGAGGTTACTACGGACATATTGAGTTAGAAAGCCTAAAGCATGAGATTCTTCACAAAGAATCTCCCTTGGGAGCTGAATTGAAAATCGAATATGAGAGTTCAGCAATTAGAGTAGATGGCTATGTGTACAACCTACCTCAGCTTCAAAACAAATTTGCCACGAAGTCTCATGGTTTAGCTGTTAAGGCATCTTATGAAAAGTCAAATGATAATTTCCCATCAGAATTAAAAGGTGAATTTTCGAGCTTAACAATTACACCAGAAAGAATTGAAATAGCTACTAATCAAACAAGCTCGAAGAGAATATTCTATGCGTTGCAACGCGGAAAACTCTACTTTCATTATAACCTAAAGTTACTCCAAGCCGCACTCGAGTTTAATGGGTTTCAATCTACTCCTAATCCTTTAGCTTTAAGAAGCCTTATTAGCATAGGAGGCGTATTTGGGAATCAAACTGTAATAAGCGGAATCAACCTTTTAAGAGCTGGAGAAAAGATAATTATAGAGGCAGGTAAACATCACATACACAGATACTACTTACCGAACTCCTCTCCTACTTCATTAAGTAAAAAAGACTACTTGGAAGAACTCCACAGTCGCTTTTTGAATACGGTAAAAGAACAATATCAACATCCCGAAACTTCCAATTTCCAGCTTCTTAGTGGAGGTTTAGACTCTAGGCAAAATTTAAGCCTAGCCAAACAAAATGGAATAACCCAAGAAGCAGTTTTATGCTTTGGGCAAACAGACTACAGAGATCACTGGATTAGCCAAGAAATAGCCAACCATTACGGTGTAAATTACGAGTTTGTATCCTTAGAAAACGGGGATTATCTTAAAAACATAGATGAAAACACGTTGGCTGTAGATGGATTAAACTTTTACGCTAGCTCTGCCCACTTTAATTATGCTCTAGATCAATCCAGCACCACTCAATCTATTATTCATACTGGACAAATAGGTAGAACTATATTCACCGAACATGCATTCGGTCTATGGCAAAATGTAAGCGAATATTCTGCTCTTTTATGTTCTTCTATGTTTGCTGACTCTATTAATACTGAACTAAAGGCAGAGATGGAGCTTTATCAAAACATAGATGTGTTCTACTTGAATAACCGATTGTATAGAGTGATCAGTTCCGGAAGTTTTGTAGCTCAAAAGAAAGGATGTATCGTATCACCTTTTGCTGATCCAGAAGTACAGGATTTAGCATATTCTATGCCTGACTTATGGAAAAAAAGTGGCAAGCTACAGTGGGAATATCTATGGAAGTATCATAATGAAGTAATGCAGTTTCCTCAAGAAGAATACGGAAGGAAAGTGCGTTCTTTTCCAGAAATGTTTGTAGGAAAAGTGCAGAACAAGCTTAGAAACATCTATTACAAAAAGATAAATAAGCATCCAGAGAAACTAAGTATGAATCCGCTAAATCACTGGTATGAAACCAATGAAGGATTGAGAGATTATTGGGATAATTATTATGCCGAAAATATAGACCGTTTAGATTTCGATTCTGAACTTAAAGGGTTTTGTTCTACTTTGTTCAATTCAGAAAATTTGCTAGAGAAAACTCTGGCATTGACAGTTCTTTCAGTGATGAAAAATTACTTTAACTAGTGAACGTAAAGGACTTCATATCAGACTTCTTAAAACGAAGTGGTGCTAAGATTTTTAATGCCATGCTTTTGGCTAAGATTATAGGTTTTTTAGTAAGCATAGCTATGGCCAAAATTCTAACCCAAGAGAGCTATGGAGATTTTACGTATGCATTTACTGCTGTGAGCTTTTTAGTTCCATTTATGGGTTTTGGCGCTAATCAAAGTCTAGTCTACTACGGATCTCGTCTGAAAACTGAAGAAGAAAAGAGACAATTATTCAGTTATGCATTTAGCAGAGGAATTATACTTTCTGCTGTTTTATCGGCACTTTTGCTACTTTTCAGTCCATTAATCACCATAAATAGACCTAATTCTCAATTTTTGCTTGTAGTTTTAAGTTTGCATGTCCTCACATTTACATTGGTAGAATTCGTAAGGAATTATACTCGTCTAGTAAATAGGAATGATCTGTTTGCACAAAGTGAAAACTGGTACAATGCTCTTTTACTTGTTCTAGCCGTTTCAGGAGCTTTGGTTTACGGAGCTACAGGATATGCGTGGGCTTTAGTAGCAGCTCCTTTGTTGGTAGGCATTTACTATTTAAAAAAACTAAATCTATCCAGTATTCGGTTTAAGAGCAGCTCTCCTATCCAGGTTAAAGACTTTTGGAAATATGGCTTATTCGTAAGTATAGGAGCAGTAGCAGCTAAAATGATGTACATAGTGGACATTATGACTATCGGTAACATTCTTTCCGACTCAGAAGAAACACTCAGATTGGTTAGCTTAAAGACTGCTGAAGATATAGCTAAATACGTATCAGAACAAACCGCTATTTATAGAGTCTGCAGCATTATTCCTATAGCATCCTTTGTTCTTCCTCTGGCTTTAATCACCACCGATTTTGTCAAAGTATCTGAGAACGCCAAGAACAAAGCATTTCTAAGCGATTATGCACACAACACTATGAAGCTCTTATTCCCTATTTCACTCGCGGTAGCTGCGGTTCTTCATTTTGGGGGTGAGTGGATTCTTTGGGTTTTTGGAGAAGAGTATCAGGGAAATGGAGAGTTAATCTCTGTTTTTGCGTTAGCAGTTATAGGCGCATTCACACTTAGAGTTCCTTTTGGAAATTTACTTTCTGCAGTGGGAAAAGCCAATTTGAATGCCTATATCTCTTTCGGTGTGCTTGGGTTAAATGTGGTTCTCAATTACTTCTTAGTAGGAAAAATGGGAATATTAGGAGCTGCATGGGCGACTACTATTCTTATCTGGATTTCAGGAGTGGTGAATTATGTATGTTATAGATTTTATGTGAGTAAGCTCAACTAACCGCAGCTTATATCATAAAAAAAAGCAGCCTTTATAAAAGACTGCTTTTTAAAATGATTTGTAACACCAGATCTATTAGTTCTCGAGTGCTTTTTCTATTATAAGAGTCAAATGTTGTCTGTGAGCCTTAGTACTCACATCACCTGCTTTAGACTTCGCAAAACTTTTGATTCTATTCAATTCATATAGAGCCATTGATTTCGTACTAGGAAGTGCCTTTTTAGCTGCTAAATAACTCGCTAGTTTCTTTGTGTAGAGTAACTGTAAGTTCTGTCTAATACTGTTTACTGATTTATCATTATCTGCTTTAAAAATCGCATCTGTAAGATCATCCATGTATTCAGCTAATCCATACTCATTCCCATATTGTTCAGAATCTGTAATTCTCATTAGAACATTTGGGTGAACTAGGTGCCTTAATACCGCATTCTGAAAATTCAGAATTCTGTAATGAATCCTAGGATCTTCTCCTCCATAAGGCTGATTAAATCCTCTTCTCTGCATTTGAAGATGTCTTAACAATTCATCATCCATATCCCAAGCATCAGGAGCAAAAGCGTATTTGTTAAGTGCATCCATAGCCGCTATTTGATCTTCTTTAGATAAAGGTGTAAAAGGATCTATGTCTATTCCATCACCATCAATAGTTCGGCTAACAGATATACCTCCTACATGCTTGCTGATTACTATTAACTGACGTGCCTTTTCTCCAGTCAATGACAAATAAGCATTTCTTAAAGACATATGGCTTTCTCCTGGCTCAGTAAATCTCTCTAAAAGATCTGGCATCAATCTGTCTTCTACTAATTTTATTCTGTCTACTCCGTAAGCTACAGGATCACTACTAAGGTCGTAGATGTTCACCATAGGATCTATGGCTTTTCCTGCAGATCTCATATCATCTCCATCATTACCGAAAACGAGCATTGGATCACCAGACTTGCTGAGGATTTTCTGTAATCTCATTTCTTCAGCTTCAGGATTATCTAATCCCTGCGAGTAACCAAACTTTACTGCCCAGTTATCATAGGCTCCAGGTTTAGAATCATAAAAAAGTGCTTGTTCTTCAGGATTAACAGCGAAATTCATAGCTGGATACTCCATTACAGAATTACACATTCCTTCTTTCAGCATCTTATCCATATTCTTCAAATCTTCAACAGACTGAATAGAACTTCCTTTCATATTATGGTTTAACCCTAGAGTATGTCCTACTTCATGAAGAACCAATCTCTGAATAGATTCTACTAGAAATCTATCCTTATCTATATCCGAAATACTTGAAAGTGCCATAGCATTCTGTCCGAATAAAACTTGCTCAGACATGATGGCACCAGCTTCACATAACTTATGATCATGTTCCATTCCGTAAAAAGCCACAGCCTTTTCTTCTTCAAAAGAATTTCCTACTCCAGCTATATCGAAAATCTCTTCCATCTTCAATCTTCCTAACACATACACATATTCTAACATCACGTCTGCTCCCAAAATCTGTCCTGTTCTAGGGTTTACGAAGCTAGGTCCATAACCACCGAAAGGAGGATTAGGAGAAGAAGTCCATCTTAACACGTTATATCTAATATCACCAGCATCCCATGTGGCATCATCTGGCTGAATTTTAACTACTACAGCATTTTTAAATCCTGACTTCTCGAAAGCCATATTCCACTTTTCTACACCCTCTTTTATAATAGGTCTTAACCTGTCTCTTATACACATCTCCGAGCCCACGAGA
>CAJXOV010000130.1 GCA_913057815.1 uncultured Flavobacteriales bacterium | reverse complement strand
TACACCTCTCTATTCGTCGGCAGCGTCAGATGTGTATAAGAGACAGGTACAAATGAGGAGACTGTTAATATTGCCATAAGCGGACAAGATAAGTTTAGTGCTGGCGATATTGGTAATTTTACTTCTGCATTTCAGGTGTTAAATCCGGATTTAGTAGTTTGTGCGTTGGAGAAAAATGTTAAGCTGAATATTGAAATGACTATCGGAAAGGGTAGAGGATATAGACCAGCTGAAGAGAATAAATATGGAAATGCTCCTTTAGGGACAATTTTCATTGATTCAATTTTTACTCCAATTAGAAATGTTCAGTATAAAATTGAGAATTATAGAGTAGAGCAGAAGACGGATTATGAGAAATTGGTAATTACTATCGATGGTGATGGTTCTATTTCTCCTAAGGATGCTCTTCAAGAAGCTGCTAAAATTTTAATTCATCATTTCATGTTGTTCTCTGATGAAAGAATCACTTTAGAAAGTGAAGAGAAAGCAGCAACTGAAGAATTTGATGAATCTTCTCTTCATATGCGTCAGTTATTGAAAACAAGATTGGTAGATATGGATCTGTCTGTTAGAGCATTAAATTGTTTGAAGGCAGCTGACATCGACACACTTGGAGAGCTGGTTTCATACAATAAAAATGATTTGTTGAAATTTAGAAATTTTGGAAAGAAATCATTGACTGAATTAGAAGATTTAGTAGATAATAAAGGTTTGTCATTTGGAATGAATGTTTCGAAGTACAAATTGGATAAGGAATAAGAATATTATAGCCCTCTTAATACATTTAAAATGAGACACGGGAAGAAATTTAACCATCTAGGAAGAAAAAAAGCACATAGATCTGCTATGCTTTCTAATATGGCTTGCTCACTTATTGAGCACAAGAGAATTAATACTACAGTAGCTAAAGCAAAGGCATTAAGAGTGTATGTTGAGCCACTTATTACAAAATCTAAGGATGATAGTACTCATTCTAGGAGAACTGTATTTAGTTATCTAAAAGATAAATACGCAGTTTCAGAATTGTTTAGAGAAGTAGCGCCTAAAGTAGCTACAAGACCAGGAGGTTATACTAGAATAATTAAAACTGGTTTTAGACAGGGTGATGCTGCTGAAATGTGTATGATTGAATTAGTTGACTTCAATGATATATATGGATCTAAAGATGGTTCAAAAAAGAAAAGAAGTAGAAGAGGTGGTGCTAAAAAGAAAGGAGTAGTAGACTCTGTGTCTGAAGCGGCAGACTCTGTAGCAGAGGCGTCTTCTGATGTTGTTGATTCAGTAGCTGATGTAGCTTCTGAAGTTAAGAATGTTTCTGAGGAAAAAGTAGAGTCAACAAAGGATAAAGTTGAAGATATAGTCAAAGATGCTAAAGACTCTGTTAAAGGAGATGATGATAGTAAAGCTTAGACTTTTAAATAAATTTTAATAAAAGAGGAATAAACGTTAAAATGTTTATTCCTCTTTTTTTTTGTAATTGGAATACATCTAGTTTCTTTGCACGCTGATGAAAAATATTCAAGATTTACCCGCTCTTTTAGTCTTAGAAGACGGAACTGTGTTTAATGGCAAGGCCATTGGAAACAAAGGGACTACTTCTGGTGAAATAGCCTTTAATACCGGTATGACAGGTTACCAGGAAATATTTACTGACCCTTCTTATTTTGGCCAAATTCTTATAATGGCAACATCTCATATTGGAAATTATGGCGTTCATGAGAGTGAAGTAGAATCTGATGGAATTAAGTTAGCAGGTCTAGTGGTGAAAAAATTCTCTGATGTTCATAGTAGAATTGGTTCATCTGGAAATACCCAAGATTATTTGGAAAAGAATAATTTGGTTGGTATTTGTGATGTTGATACCCGAAGTCTTGTGCGTCATATCAGATCATGTGGGGCTATGAATGCTATTATCTCTTCTGAAATTTTAGAAGAAGATAAATTGAAAGAGCTGGTTAAAAGCATTCCATCTATGCAGGGTTTAGAATTATCTTCTAAAGTTAGCACTACTGATGCATATGTCGTGGGGAATGAGTCTAGTGATAATAGAATTGCTTTGCTTGATTTAGGAGTTAAGAAAAGTATCGTTAGCTGTTTAACCGAAAGAGGTTGTTTAGTTAAGGTATTTCCGTTAGAATCTAGTATTGAAGAAGTATTGGGTTGGAATCCTGATGGGATTATGTTTTCGAATGGTCCTGGTGATCCATCGGCTATGGTGAAAACTATTGCCAAAACGTACGATCTAATTAATTCTGGTATTCCGTGTTTTGGAATTTGTTTGGGCCATCAAATTATTGCGCTTAGTCAAGGTTTGAAAACTAATAAGATGTTTAATGGTCATCGTGGGATTAATCATCCAGTTAAAAACTTAATTTCAGGTAAAAGTGAAATTACTTCGCAAAACCACGGGTTTGTAGTAACACGAGATAGTTTGGATTCTAATATAGATGTGGAATTGACACATATACATCTTAATGATGAAACCGTAGCAGGTATTAGATTAAAAGGAAAGCCTGTTTTTAGTGTCCAGTACCATCCTGAAGCAAGCGCTGGTCCACATGATTCAAGATACTTATTTGATGATTTTATTCAATTAATTGAACAATATAAAACTGTAGAAGCATAATGAGTTATATAGGAAGAATACAAGCAAGACAAATTTTGGATTCTAGAGGAAATCCAACGATAGAAGTTGAGGTAGTTACAGAATCAGGTGTTTTAGGTAGAGCCGCAGTACCTTCTGGTGCTAGTACCGGAATTCATGAAGCAGTAGAATTAAGAGATGGTGATAAAGGAAGATACTTGGGGAAAGGTGTTCTTAAAGCTGTTGAAAACGTTAACACAACGCTAAATGATGAATTGAAGGGAGCATATATCTATGATCAGAACCTTATTGATAAGGCAATGATAGGCATTGATGGTACGGACAATAAAGGTGCATTAGGTGCAAATGCTATTTTGGGAGTTTCTTTGGCAGTCGCTAAGGCTTCAGCAGAAAGTTTGGGGCAACCTCTTTACCGATATGTAGGTGGAATTAGTGCAAATACTCTTCCTATTCCAATGATGAACATTATCAATGGTGGTTCTCATGCGGATAATAAAATCGATGTTCAGGAATTCATGGTAATGCCTGTTGGAGCGAGTTCTTTTTCGGAATCGTTAAGAATGGGAACGGAAATATTTCATCATTTGAAGAGTGTTTTGGCATCTCAAGGAATGAGCACAAATGTTGGAGACGAAGGTGGTTTCGCACCAAATTTGGGCTCTAATGAAGATGCTATTACATGTATTTTACAAGCCATTGAAAAAGCAGGCTATAGACCAGGAGAGGATGTGTATTTGGCTCTCGATGCAGCCAGTTCAGAGTTTTATGATGAGAAGAAGGAAAAATATGTCCTGGAATCAACTGGGGATGAGCTTAGCTCATCAGAAATGGTTTCGTATTGGAAAGACTGGGCTGATAAATATCCTATAGTTTCTATTGAAGATGGACTTGCAGAAGATGATTGGTCTGGTTGGAAAGAACTTACTGATGTTCTTGGTAAAAAGATTCAGCTTGTTGGAGACGATTTGTTTGTTACTAACACTGAAAGACTAGCTAAGGGAATTGATGGAGGAATAGCAAATTCTATATTGGTTAAAGTTAATCAAATAGGAACTTTAACAGAAACGGTTGAAGCAGTGAACTTGGCTCACAGGAATCTATATACTTCTGTTATGAGTCATAGATCTGGAGAGACTGAAGATAGTACAATAGCTGATTTAGCGGTTGCATTAAATACTGGTCAGATTAAAACCGGTTCAGCTAGTAGATCTGATAGAATAGCTAAATACAATCAACTACTTAGAATAGAAGAAGGACTCGGAAAAATGGCCTATTTCCCAGGAAAGGACATGAGATTTATTCCTTAATTTTTATAAATTTTTCTAAATGAACTAGGTCACCGTGTTCATTGAAAACTTGCAAAGCATAATTCCCAGGAATTATGCTTTCGCATTTTATAGTGTTATTAGAGATGTTTCCATTAGCACATAAACGCCCGTTAGAATCTAGAATCGAATAAGTATGAAAGTTGTTTACTTTCCCTGTTAAGTAGATGTTATTTGCTGTAGGATTAGGGTAGAAAATGGAAGATGAACTTAGCTCAATAACAGAATTCTCACTTGTTTCAAATCCCCAAGTATAATCACCCCCTTTTAAATTAAGGAAATCTATCCTACCTATGTAGTCAGCCTCTGCTCCTTGAGGGCTCACCTCATAATTATCATGTTCTTCCCAAAGACTTGAACTATTATTTCTATAAAGTAATTTTATTTCATTTTCATCAAGTCCTTGGTCTTCCATTAATGAGAAAAATTCAGAATCAAAGGTATATGAACCAGATTCCCCTCCATAATACCTGAGTCTTCCGCCAGCATCTATGTCTTGTGGAAAGTCTCCTTTGATTCTCCAGAAACGGTCAGTTGAAATAATATACTCCGATTGTGGTTGAATTTCGTGCGGTCCGGTAAAATGGCATTCTACCCTAATCCATAGGCTGTCACTGGCATTCATATCGTTAATATCTGATCTAAATTCAGCAAAACTGAAATTATCTAATCCAATATCAAGAATGGTTTTTTCTTCTGCTAGAATTGCAGGAGTCAGACCGTATTTTCTATTCAGAATGACATGTTTTGGATTGAATGAACTCATAATAGAAACGTCTGTCTGATTGCCTGTTATAATTACTGAATGCTCTTCTTCTAAATTACTTTCTGAAATCAAAGTAACAATTAGTGGCACATCATTAAAGTACATTGGAGCTTCATGAAGTCGTTGACCAATTGTGAGTTCAATTTCAAAGAGATCCAGGGAAACTTCTGTTACAACAGTATTTTCAATTGAAAAGTCAATAAACCCCGGATTAAATACCCAATTATTGAAAAAGTCAGTTAAGTTTCTGTCTGTGTAGTTTTGGTAGAAGTCTCTCATTTCTTCGCTGGAAACTGATTGCAACGCATATTCATTCATAAATTCCTTACTTGCTAAGGAGAAGTTGGTGTCTCCTATATAGCTCCTTAAATTATGTCCTACAGACGCTCCTTTGTTATATACATGAGTGCCATAAGTGTTTTCATGGCCAACTCCAGAAACGGGTAAATATGACCCATCATCTTGATGTGCAGTTAAAAGAACGTTTCTATGATTATCTGTTATCCATTCGTAATAAGCTTCTTCTCCATAAACTTGCTCAGTAAATAGAGCCTCAGAAAAGCTCGCCATACCTTCATTTATCCACATGTCTTCGGCAGTAGAGCAAGTCACATAATCTCCCCACCAGTGATGCGCTAGCTCGTGTGCCATTAGAGTTTCAAAATCTAAACCTCCATCAGCAAATGAAAGTGGATATGCAATGTTGGTGGCATGTTCCATAGCTCCACTATTGAATGGGACAAAGACATATCCAACTTTCGACCAGTCGTAAATACCATAAAACTGCTCAAAAGAACTGACTGCAGGAGAAAGGTTTTGAAACGAACTTGTCACTTGATCTAAATTGTTTTGCGGTGCAATTAGCCACATTGGGATACTATCGGTAGGTGTGGAAAGATGATGAGACAAATCGAGAGAGTAGTCCCCTACGGCCACTGATGCTAGATATGATGGTATTTCCGATTCAATTGACCATTCATTTTCTGTTATTCCGAATGAATCTGTTATTCCATCAAAAGAGTTTAGAGGAAGACCGTTGAAAATAGCTTTTTTAGGCTCTTCTGTTAATGCTCTATACGAGAATGTACATCTTTCTAAAAAATTATCGAAACAAGGGAACCACGCTCTTCCAAAACTATGAGGGTCTGCTCCAAAACCAACGCCTAAGTTATATGCGTAATTGGCGTTCCAATAAAATCCACCCCACCCTGTATCGTCCGTTATAGGCGTGCCTTCATAAGATATTTGTAATTCAAACTGGGCTCCTATGTTGTATGGTTGGTCTAAAGTTATATTGAGGTTGTCAGCAGATTGCTCGAAGTCAAGTTCGCTAGCATTTAAGAGGACTTGTGTAACTAGTAGTCCTTCTAGATCTAGGTCGATATGTGTAATGTTGTCAACCTTAGCTTCTATTAAAAGATCGGCTTGAGCAATGAGGTTTTGGGAATCAAAATCGGTAAAATCTAAATCTAAATGTGTATGAATAATATTTAACGAGTCACTTCTAGAATCACTAGCACTGAGAGCTTTATTGAATAATTGGTGACTGCATCTATGTTGAGATAATAATGAGTTACAACTAACCATAATCAACAAAACAAAAAGTAAGTGTTTTTTCATGAATTAAAGTTACGTAGAACATTTATCCGTAAGTGAAATTTTAACACTATCACCTTTAAGTAATTGAAAAATAGTGAGTAAAAGTTGAAGTAGGGTTTTAGGAAACCAATGTGTATATTAGCTGTCTCTTATACACATCTGACGCTGCCGAC
>CAJXOV010000129.1 GCA_913057815.1 uncultured Flavobacteriales bacterium | reverse complement strand
GATGTAGAGAGGTCTCGTGGGCTCGGAGATGTGTATAAGAGACAGAGCTAATACAACTCAAATAAAACCTCGATTTTATTTAAAACATACTAAAATGAGATAATAAGAGAAATTTACATTTATTTGAATTTAAGTCGATGATTCAGTTACACTTCACTAAATACGGGATAGAATCTCGAATCAATGTTTCCAATTTTGGGAGAAATTCCATATGTTAGCCGAACAAACAATTCAATTCTATCTATTATGTCTACATGAATATTTGCTTAACCGTGAATAATTAAGAGATAATATTATGTCAGAAATAGGTATTGAAGAGTTAAACAAAAGTAAGGGAATTCTCCCAAATCATACTCCTCTAAGTAAAAAAGTCAGCAATTATGATATTGCAAGAACCCTTAAGTCAACAGGGTTGTATCCTTATTTCAGAACTATAAGTTCTGATCAGGATACGGAAGTTATAATAAATGGAAAGCCGGTTCTAATGTTCGGCAGTAACAGTTATTTAGGACTGAGCAATCATCCCAAAGTAAAAGAAGCTTCCAAAGCCGCTATAGACAAATATGGATCTGGATGTGCAGGATCGCGTTTCTTAAATGGGACTCTTGATCTTCATTTGGAGCTAGAAAGAGAATTGGCCAACTTTGTAGGAAAAGAGGATGCTCTAGTTTTCAGTACAGGATATCAAGTAAACCTAGGAGTTATTTCAGCTATTCCAGGAAGACATGATTACATTATCCTTGATGAATTAGACCATGCTTGTATAATTGATGGATCAAGACTGTCGTTTGGTAAAGTTCTGAAGTACAAACACAACGACATGGACTCGCTGGAAAAAGTGCTACAAAGAACAGAACATGATAAGATCAAATTAATATGTATAGATGGAGTCTTTAGCATGGAGGGAGATATAGTAAAACTTCCTAGAGTTGTGGACTTAGCCAATAAGTACAACGCCAACATAATGATAGATGATGCTCATGGCCTGGGAGTTTTAGGAACCAAAGGACAAGGTACCGCGGCTCATTTTGGCTTAACTCACAAAGTGGATTTAATTATGGGAACATTCAGCAAGTCGCTGGCATCTATAGGAGGCTTTATAGCATCAGATTCAGAGACTATAGATTATTTAAAACACAACTCTCGTTCGCTTATGTTTTCAGCAAGTATAGCTCCTGCGAATGCAGCTAGTGCTCTGGCCGCTCTTAAAATAATTCAGAAAGAACCTCATCGACTATTGAAATTATGGAATAATGTAGCACATGCCAAAAGAAGATTTATAGCTGCTGGCTTTGATATTGGAGCTAGTCAAACCCCAATTCTGCCCTTGTATATCCGAGATAATGTAAAAACTTTTCAGTTGACTAAAGCTTTACTTGAGATAGGAGTGTTTGTAAACCCTGTAGTTAGTCCCGCTGTTCAGTCGGAATCTTCTCTTATCAGGTATTCTTTAATGGCTACTCATACCACCATTCAAATTGATGAATCTATAGATAAGATTATTAAAATAGCCAAACAACTGGGGGTAATTTAAGTCTCCAAACAGAAGAATATAAGGTTGTGCGAAAGGATTAAATTGGAGAGATAAAGAGTGTATAAACTAAAGAAGAAGAAATCAACTCTCCCCTGACATCATTTCAGCTATAATACTAGTTGACGGAATTTGCTCTAAAATAATTTTCAGAATTACAGTAATAGGAATGGCCATGATAAGTCCAGGAACTCCCCATATAAATCCCCATAGCATTAGCATTACTAAAACTGTCACCACGTTAAGGGAGAATGTTTTCCCCATAAAAATGGGTTCTAAAACTGCACCAAATAAGACTTGTACTCCAGTAATTATTAAAGAAAAAACCAAGAGAACTGTGTACGAATCTATCTCCACAAACGCAAAAACAGAAAGAAGCACCACCGAAATTACACTTCCAACCATCTGTACAAAATTGATCAAAAAGGCAAATACTCCCCAGAAAATAGGAAAACTCACATCAAATGCATAACAAGCCAAAGTGAAACCAACGCCCGTACCAAAACTCACTAGAAACTTAACAATCAAAAACCTAGCTATATCCTTTTCAATTTTCAAAAATGTTCTAACAGACATTAATTTTGACTTAAAAACGGCCTTCGTGAGTAGCTTCTCAAAATTAAAAGAATCCATAAGAAGTAAGACACCAAAGAATACAGTCATTAAAATCATAGTAAGTGTATCTCCCACAAAGTCTAAGGTATTCCCGAAATTTTTAAAAAGATTTGCTTGGCTGATATAATGGAGTAACACATTTTCATTTCCAATCCTCTCAATTCCAATAAACCCCTCTACATTCCCAATAAGAGTGGTGAGTTTTAGTTCAGCTTGTTGAAAAAAATCACTGTCTGCATTTATTATTTCTCTGCTAGAGAGCTTTATCAACTCTCCAAATAATTTTAAAACCACAGCTATAATGCCAATTACAACACCAATACTTAACCACTTAGGAAATTTTTTAGAACTTAACCATCTCATAACAGGTAGAAATAGTAAAGCGACAAACATTCCAAAAGTCAACGGAATAAAAATAAATGAAAGTGTTTTTAATAGATAAAACACTAACACTATAACCATCACCGTTAGAAGGTTATTAGTTCTATTAAGATTTCTGAAGCTGGAATTCATTTCTATGCAATTAACTTTACGAAGGTAATTCTAAAATCAAAATACAGTTGGCAAAAATTGCCAATATCTAAACAATGTAAACACCTTTTTACATTTTTGATTTGCTTTATTTAGCAAACAACACTTATTAATCTAGTTCAACTATTCCGAGGCAAAAAGCACATAGTTTCGGAACATGGAAAAGAAGAACAGCAGAAGAGGGTTTCTAAAAAAGGCTACAGTAGTGACGAGTGGTTCAGTATTAGCTGCCACTGCTGCTTTCACTTTAAAATCTGAAAACAAAACTGAAAAGAATATCGAATTAATGCCAGTTATAAAGAGTATCAAACCTTTAGGATTTCAATGGGAGACTCAAGACCCATTCCTTTTTTGTGTTCATCATGAAGATGCCTATCCTAAAGGAAATGAAAATCAGGGTCCTTCGGCCAGTTTAGCTGGAAGAAACATTGGTCAAGATTTTTTACTTAAAGATGGCTGGAGAATGTATCATGGAGATAAAGTTCCAGGATTTCCTGGGCATCCACACAGAGGATTCGAGACTATAACTGTAGTAAGAGAAGGAATGGTTGATCACACGGATTCCATGGGTGCATCTGGTAGATATGGAGATGGAGATGTGCAGTGGATGACCTCAGGAAAAGGTGTTCAACATGCCGAAATGTTTCCTTTGGTAAAAGAAACTGAGGACAACCCAATGGAGCTATTCCAAATCTGGTTAAATCTTCCTAAGAAGAATAAATTTGTAGAACCACACTTTAAAATGTTATGGGCAGAATCCATTCCTGTCTTCGAACATTCTGATGAGTTTGGAAAAGTTAAAGTCGAAGTTATAGCGGGTCAAATTGGAGATTTAAAAGCTCCTTCTCCCCCACCTAATTCTTGGGCATCCCCATCGGAAAATGATGTAGCTGTTTGGAATATTAAAATGGACGAAGGTGCTAAATGGACTCTTCCAAAGGCAAAATCTGGAGTCAACAGAACTGTCTATTTCTATAAGGGAGATGAATTAAAAATTGAAGGTGAAACATTAGCTCATTATCACTCAGCTGATGTTGAATCTGAGAACGATATAACTATTGAAAGTGGATCAGAAGAGTGTCACATTCTTATTCTCCAAGGTAAGCCGATTAACGAGCCAGTGGTTCAGCATGGGCCTTTTGTTATGAATACTAAAGAAGAAATTAGACAGGCATTTGTAGATTACCAAAACACCCAATTTGGAGGATGGCCGTGGAAAGAGTCTGGACCTGTACACCCTAGAGAAAAAGGTAGATTTGCAGCTCACGCAGATGGTACTATTGAAGATAAAAGTTAAATACGAAATTTCTTAATTTTAATATCCTAGCTATGCAAAGGAATTAATTTTAAAAGCGAAAAAGCCCACTTGGATCTCTCCAAAGTGGGCTTTTTATATTTTTAAATACTAGCTTTTAACTCCAGCTAGCTATCTTCTCTGCAGCATAATCTCCAGAAGCTAACTTCTCATTTACTTTACTAAATGTATCTATTGTGTATTTCACATCTTCTAATGTATGATCAGCAGTAGGTATCAATCTAAGCATGATTACATCTCTAGGCACTACAGGATAAACCACTATAGAGCAGAAAATACCATGATTTTCTCTAAGATCCAATGTAAGATTAGTGGCCTCTCCTAATGTTCCTGAAAGGAAAACTGGAGTAACCGCTGAATTAGTGGCTCCAATATCAAATCCTGCATCTTTTAAACCTGTCTGCAAAGCGGTAGCCACTTCCCATAATTTTTCCTTAAACTCAGGACGAGTTCTTAACATATCTAATCTCTTTAAAGCTCCTATAACTATAGGCATAGGTAAAGATTTAGCAAATGTTTGAGAACGCATGTTGTATCTCATATAATCGATGATTTGCTCATCTGACGAAATAAATGCTCCGATAGTAGCCATAGATTTAGCGAACGTTCCGAAATAAACATCTATTTCATCTTGTACACCTTGGAAATCTCCAGCTCCTCTACCATTTTCTCCTATAGTTCCGAAACCGTGTGCGTCATCCACAAACAATCTAAAACCATATTCTTTTTTGTAAGAAACTATCTCTTTAAGCTTTCCTTGATCTCCAGCCATTCCAAAGACTCCTTCAGTTACTACCAAAATTCCTCCGCCAGTAGTTTCAGTTAGTCTTTTAGCTCTGTCCAATTGCTTCACGAAGCTTTCCATATCATTATGCTGATATACGAATCGTTTTCCTTGATGAAGCCTAACTCCATCTACCATGCACGCATGAGATTCAGAGTCATAAACGATAACATCGTTTCTATCTACTAAAGCCTCGATACAAGACATACAGCCCTGATAACCAAAGTTTAATAAATAGGTGTCTTCTTTCTGCATGAAATCAGAAAGTTCATTCTCTAACTGCTCGTGATACTTGGTTTGACCAGACATCATTCTAGCTCCCATAGGATATCCCATACCCCACTCTTTAGCTGCATCCGCATCTACTTGACGTACTTCCGGGTGATTAGCTAATCCACAGTAATTATTTATAGACCACACTAAAACCTCTTTTCCTCTGAAGTTCATTTTGTTAGAAATATCTCCTTCTAATTTAGGGAAGGTGAAATAACCGTGTGACTCTTTAGAGTGCTGTCCTAACGGCCCTCTATTATTTTTGATTTTTTCGAATATATCCAAAGTATTTTCGCTTTTATATAAGCCGCGAAGTTACGAAGTACCTTAAATACACCAAACTTATCCAAACTAAAGTTATTCGAATTTCATCGTGAGTTAGAAACAATTGAGAACTATTGAGTACACTTCCGCCTACTGCTTTAGCGTTAAGTTTCCATAATTAATATACACGGCCCTTTCTTTAAAACGAATTTCACCTTATCACCTATGCTTTTGCTTTGACACTAAATTGGGACTAACCACCTAAATAAATGAGCTATTCATTCTTCTATAGAAAGACTGAATAGCTATTAGTTTAATTCTAAATAATATTTTATGGCTAAGAAACTGAGCGTTAAGTGTGAGAATAAAATTTATGTTCTAGATACTTCTGTATTACTCCATGATCATAATTCATTGATGAACTTTCAGGATAACTGCGTAGCAATACCTATTACGGTACTGGAAGAATTAGATAACTTTAAAATAGGGAATGACACGAAAAATTATGAAGCACGTGAATGCATTCGTACTATTGACCGACTGAGTAACGGACATACTCTCCAAGACTGGATACCATTGGACAATGGGCATGAAGGAAGATTGAAAATTGTTCTGAATAATCTAAGGACTGATGAAAGTGCTAATAAATTATTCAATGAGTATAAGAATGATCATTTGATATTGGATGTTGCTCTTCTATTGCAACGCGAAAACCCTGAGCTTAAAGTGACTATGGTTACTAAGGATATCAACCTTAGAATAAAAGCCAAAGCCTTAGATATAGTAGCCCAAGATTATGAAACCGGTAAAGTTCATCAGCAGAAAATGCTTTACACCGGAACTAGCATAGTAGAAGATGTGAATGCTGATGTAATCAGAAAGATATACACTGATGGAAAAAGTAGAAAGATCTCAGCTTTAGGAGATAGCAAAAGTAACAACCACTTTTACATTCTAAAAAACCACTCTTCATCAGCGCTAGCTTTTTATTCCGAAGAGCATGGACACATTTCTAGAGTCGACAAAGACTATTACTATGGAATAAAACCAAAAAATGCTGAACAAGCATTTGCCCTTCATGCTATCATGAATCCTGACATAAAATTGGTAACTATCTCGGGAATGGCGGGGACCTGTCTCTTATAAACATCTCCGAGCCCACGAGACCTCTCTACATCTCGTATG
>CAJXOV010000128.1 GCA_913057815.1 uncultured Flavobacteriales bacterium | reverse complement strand
TTAATAAATTAAGTATCTTAGTCTAAAACCTGTAACGGTTATTTAGGACTAGACAATCAGTATTGTATTAAACGTTTTCGTCAATAGCTACGTCAGTTTCATCAAATCCTCCTTCAACTTCTTTAGGGTTAGGTCCCCATTTATTCTCACCTGGTTGGCTATCCATAAAGTAAAATACGAGAAGGACTATTAAACCTATACCAGTAAAAGCAATTAACAGCCACCAACCTGATTTGCCCATGTCATGAAGTCTCCTCACTGCTACTGCTAAACCAGGGATAAGAACAATTAATGAATAAATTCCTCCTAAAAGTCCAATACCCATTTCAACATTCATCATTCCAGTTGCCCCATCTACTATTCCTAAAACAATTGATGCAATAAAGTTTATCAGTGCGAACATCCAATATTCCATTCTTCTAGCTCTGCCTGAAAAATTAGCATAGTTATCTCTAATTACTTTTAAATACCATTTCATGTGATTACGATTTTTGATTAGTTGTTCCTGCAATCTAGACTATTAGACTATTCTGTTAAAATAATCTCACGGTTTTTTATCAAACGGATTGTTTAAAAACTCTTTCGTGAAGTGCTCTTTCCTTTTTTCTTTATTGAATTTTTCGGAATTATAGCTAGCTGATTTTCCCTTAGGAATAGATAAACTCTGCCATTGTTCTCCCTTAATCATTTTACCCAAGAATACAATTTCACCTACATGATAGGAGTAATGTCCAAGTTGCCTTAAAACGGCTTCAGTTATGGAATGTCCTTGATTTCGTATGTAAATTAATTGCTCAAAGTTTTCTTCATTTATGCTTTGCAACGCGTCAAATACACATGCCCAGCCTTCATTCCATTTTTCTAAAAGAACTTTTTCTGATTGAATGACATCTTCAAATTCTGAGTCTCTATTTCTCCATTCCTTTTCTCCATCAGTTGTTAAAAAGTCAGTCCATCTAGAAAGCATATTCCCATTCATATGATTGACTATGACGGCTATGCTGTTACTTGACTCATTGGGTTGAAGTAATAATTCTTCTTCAGTCAATTGATCAAATGTTTTGTCACCTAAGGATTTGTAATATTCAAATTGTAGGGTAGAAGCCGCTATAAAGTCATTTTTCATATTCTAAAGCTATGGTTATTTATCTAGATAAAAGCTTTTAGTAAGGCATTAACTAAACCCTACATACTTTCAATTGGCCACATTAAGAGCGGTTAATTTGGTGTAGAGTGATTTCAGGAGGCATTCCTACTCGTCCTGGAAAGATTAAGAATCCCATTCCACGATTGATATATAAGTGCTGATCTCCTTCTCTGTAAAGTCCTGCATACCTATCATAAAGAAAACGGGCTACGCTAAACTCAAATAATCCGGGAATGGTTATTCCCATTTGTCCACCATGAGTATGCCCTGAAAGGGTAAAGTCTACAATTTCTTTACCTTTTATATGATATTCCCAATGAGTAGGATCATGGCTAAGGAGGATTTTAAATGGAACTTCTTCCATTCCCTTTACTGACTTTTTATAATCTCCATAAGTAGGGAACCATCCATCCTCGGAGAACCCCCAATTCTCTACACCTACTAAGCCTATTTTCTCACCATCTTTCTCCAGGATTCTATGCTCATTTAGGAGAGGAGTGAAGTCCATTTTTTCTAGAATGGCTTTAACTCCAAGTCTATTTTTAGCTTCAAGTTCAGGATCTGATTTACCCCATCTGTAATCGTGGTTTCCTAGTATGGCATATTTCCCACTTTTGGCTTTGAGTTTTGAAAACACATGAATCCAAGGTTCTGCTTCAGTTGGTTCTTCATTAACAAGGTCTCCTGTGAAGAAAATGTAGTCGGGATTTAATTCATTTATCATTTGCACCGCTTCCTCCAACGGGCCAAATTTTTCATTAAAACTTCCTAAATGCAAATCCGATATTTGAACTATTCTAGCACCATCAAACGCTTTGGGTAAGTTTTTGAAAGACAAATTGTTTTTCAAAATTCTCCAGCCATAAATTCCTTTGGTGGTTCCCCATAAAAAAGACCCTAGCATGACACCACCAGCACCTAGGGCAACTTTGGATAAGAAAGTCCATCTGGATATTTTTTCTCCAGGATTAGTATCACTTGATCTATTATGGGAGACTACTCTAAAAGCCAATACTATATCAGAAATTAACTGAAACACAGTAATGCTTAAAATAGTAACAGATAACACAATAGCACCTATAACGGTGTATTTCCTTATAAATTCGTTTCCTTCATAATCCTCTCTATTAACAGCCAAAAAAGTAGTGGAAGCATATACAATTGTAGTTAGAAATAAGTACAGAATTCTGATAGACCACTTTAGTTTTGGAGACATCCCCTCAGTCACTAAGTGAACAGCTCTGTAACTGTATATAATTAGAACAGGAGTTAAAAATAAAATGAGGTAATAAATATTCATTAACTAGCTTGATTGAATAGTAGACAAAGAGAATTCTTTATCTAAAAACGCGAAGTAAGACGTAAAAATTAACGTAAGCACATAGTAGGTTGTTAAAATGCCTAAAACAAACTCAGAAAAGATTGGAAATCCTAATGCTTCGGGAAATAATAAAACTAGAGTGATTCCTAAACCAGCTCTTAGTATTTCAAATATTCCAGCCCACTTGTTTCTATCCATAAGGCTAGTATAACCAAATATACCGAGGACTAAAAGTGCTCCAATGGAGAGATGCTGATAGCTCTCTAATTGGCCATAGAAATAAAACATGCTCAAAATTCCAAATAAGCTAAATAGCATCTGCCCTATGAAGTATACTGAAAATAAGTTGGAATATGAAGTGCTGTATTTGACCTGATTATAAGGATCATTGGTGATCTCTATAGGAAACTTGGCAGCTACATCCTCTGGTCTCCATCCAGTAGGCATGATCCAAATTCTTAGTTTATCTAACCAGTTTTTTGTTCGCCAAGCATCCTTAGCAATTCCTACAAAATGCTGAAAATTAATTACCACAGGATTCCATGTGTTGGATGGTTTTAAAACTCCATAAACAGGAGGGACATCATCTAATTCTTCTTGAAAAGTTCCGAAAATTCTATCCCAAACACTGAAAATAGCAGCTAAGTTTTTATCAAGGTAAATTTCATTGATAGCATGGTGCACTCTGTGCTGGGAAGGAGTAACCAAGACATATTCTATCCAACCCAATTTTCCAATATGCTTTGTGTGGTACCAAAACTGTAAAAACAAATGAAGAGGTGCTAGCACTTTTATAATATCATCAGGAACACCTAAAACAGCAGCAGGAATTAAAAAGATAGCGAAGAAACCTATAATGTTAGAGATTGGCTGACGAAGAGCACAAGCTAAATTGAATTCTTCACTACTATGATGAATCACATGCAAATTCCAAAACACATTAATCTTATGACTCAAACGATGATTCCAATAAGATGCAAAATCAAGAGCTACAAATGCCAGAATAAACGTAAACACTCCGGTGCCTAATGAAAGGAGTGATAGATGTTTTAATAGGAATGGGTAAGAAATTAAAATAACAACCAAACCTAAAGAATCCTTAATGATATTAGTTAAACCTGAGCTAATACTAGCTACTGTATCCAGTGTTTTAAATGTCTGATTTTTTTTAAAATATCCGTAAGCCATTTCTATTATGAGTAATAATATAAATGCCGGAATAGCTATTAATAGGGCTGTAGCGTATGCTTCCATTTTATTTAACTTTCGAATATTTCAGCCATAAAGTTCTTAATTTTCAAAGTAGCTTTATGCCTATCCACACAATACTTAATAAGATCATCTTTTAGGATTATATCTGATGAATGATCAGACATGTAATAGAACTGTTTGTTCATGATGTAATCAGAGGTAAGCTCTTTTCCTTTGAATTCTTTAGGGAGTATTTTATTTTTTTCTCCTTCAATTCCGTTTTTGAAGTGTTTTTTAAAATTCTTGTCTTCCAATAATGAGTGCCATTCATCAGGATTGTACAGAATTTTTTCTCTTAAGAATAATAGGTTTTCTTTTTGGAGGTAATAAGCTCCACCACCTATCTGACAGCTTTCGGGGGATAATCGCACGTAGTAGCCCGGATATTCCTTGTTTTTTCTTCCGTATTTAGAAAGTATAGCTGATCTATCAGTCTTGTAAGGTGACTTGTCTTTACTAAATCGAATGTCTTTATTGATCCTGAAAATACAATCTTTTGGATTCGGCTGGATAGTAGGGTCTACCTTCTGAAGAGCTAAAACTAAATCAGCTATAAAATTTTCAAACGGCTCTTTTATTGATGAATGATATCTAGCTCTATTATCATCAAACCATTCCTTTTGATTGTTTCCGGCTAGCTCAATAAAAAAGTCTAAAAAGTCTTGAGTAAAGTACATGACTCAAAGTTACTCTGTAATCTGATATTAGAAGTAAGACAGTTTAATATTTATATATCCGCGTTGCAATATGTATTCTTTCTCAATCACATGTACCTACTAATAGAACCCAGTAGACAGAAGAAACTTCAAAATCCAAAGGTGTGCTTTACCGCATCAGTACAACTTTTCCCGTGAGCCACTTTTTTCCGACAGGATATCTTAAGAAATAAACTCCCATTGGAAGTCCACTTAAATCTGTTTGAATCTTATTATCTCCATTCATAGCTATTTCTCTAATAATCTTGCCTGACATATCTGTCAAGAAAAGCATTTGAACTGCCTCTGAGACCTCTATAGTAATTGGACCGTATGTAGGATTTGGATAATACTTCCAACTAATTTCTTCGATTTGAGGATTGTAATCCAAACTGTCCTGGTTCAAAACTAATTCAGTAGAATCTATTTCTAATGTATCTGGTATATTTTCATAAACAACCAAACTATCAGGTACCGTTTCCAAAAAGTCTATTTCAGGAACATCCTCATTACAGTCGGGCATGTATGTATATGATTGAATCAGTCTAACCAGTAGCTCATTAAGTAACTCTACTTCATAATCATCTGTTGAGGGTGCTATATGGTTTCCGCCTATTCCACTATGATCCGTTAAGAAAATGTAGCTCCCATTTGTAGCCAAACTCATCGTTCTCATTAGATACTCTGTTGATTTATCCAATCCACTTCCTGTTATCGGAACTATTCTAATTCCTTTAGCAGATGCTCCCTTCATTAAGTTTTTGAGCTTTTTTTGGATAGTTGAATTGTTATGAGGAGGAGCGTCTAATACTAGGAATAGAATTTTAGTCCTAGCGTCTTCACTCCATGATAAAGAATCTACAGCTACTGATAATGCATCTTCTACAGCTTCTGGACCATCTCCACCACCTGCAGCAAATTGATTTTCTATAAAAGAAGATGATTCAGAAAGAACCTTAGTGAAATCTTGCTTTTTAGTTAAATATTCATCTCCGTGATCTCTATAAAACACGCTGCTAAACCTCATGGTTAACTTGTCATTCATTTGTTTAGCCTGGTAGATCACATCATTAATGTCTAGCTTTAAATAATCTATTTCATCCTGCATGCTCATAGTAGCATCTACTACAAAGGCTATATCTACTGCATTGGTTGGTTCACAGTCGGCTTTTATCTTTACTATGTTAATTCCATCTTCAAATAGGGAAGGGTCTTTTATCTCTTTTTCAGTTCCTCTGTAGTTGATTTTTATGACATGATTCTCAGCAGAAACTGTGTCTTTCGGAAATTTGATAGTTTGCCAGAGTTCGGCTTTTCCTGTGTTATCAGTTTTGGATTCCCATACTTTTTTATGGTCATCATTGAATAAGCTAACTGTGGCTCCAGCCAATGGTGCTTTTTCTTTGCTCACTAATTGAACACAGTATCTACCGTATGGAGAGGTTTTCCATACCTTTTGGTAATACTTAAGTTCACTTTCCTTCAAATCATTCCACATTTCCCATTTGCTGAAGTCATTAATTTCACCTGCAGTTAATCCCATAGAAAACGCTTGTTCCTGTGTGTTTTCAGGTTCAGATATATCAATTAGCCCTTTATCATATAAATCAGAATCTTCTTTCACTATTGACTTCATAGGAACTACATCAGAAACTACCATTTTAAAATCTGTTGATTCAGGAACGAAACTATCTGAAACATCATAGAAGCTTCCATCCATTTCCAGATCTTCTGAGACTTCTCTAATTTCATTCATCATAACTACGGGAGCTTTAGCTTTTTCCAAATTTTTAATGAGTTCTCTGTCTCTCTTTTTAGAATTTGGATTGTCCTTTAATTTGTAATCGACATTTTGATCACCAGTCACCACTATCTTTTCAGAGTGTGAGTTATAGCCTGAATACATCACATTGACTACATAGGTTCCTGTATCCAAAAGTGCTATGTTATAGTTGCCATTTCTATCTGTAATCAATGATGCTACTAGTTCATCATCTTTAAATATTTCCACATTGGCATAATCCAAACTGTTAGATTCAGAAAATTCGGCCACGTTTCCGTAAATGGATTGAGAAAAAGATTTATTGAAAGAAAGAATAGAAATTAGAC
>CAJXOV010000127.1 GCA_913057815.1 uncultured Flavobacteriales bacterium | reverse complement strand
GTAGAGAGGTCTCGTGGGCTCGGAGATGTGTATAAGAGACAGCTATTACATATTCTTATGATGATAATTTCGAACTTATTGAAGTGAAAACATCTAATACCACAAGTCAACTTAGCTATGTGGGAAACATCAATTTTGATTCAATTCCGAAAGCAGATTTAAAACTTGATAAACTCTTACCTAGTCAATCTCACTTTACGCAAATCATAGATTCTACATTCTGGTTCAGTTCAATAAAAAATCACTCTGTAAACACAGAGCCTAACCGAAATTCAGTGTATGCGCATGCCAACCTAACTCAAATGGATTCTCTAGCAGACCTATTGAATATGCCAAGTTCATTTAGAGGAAGAATAGCTCTAAGCCTAGGAAAAGAAATTGAATTTTCATTAACTCCCGTGGGAAAACAAGTTACTTCTAAGCTGGTAGTTACATTTCCAGACTCCAACAAGAATTCATTGATCTATTTAGTAACCCAGTTTCTAACGTTAAATTAAAACAGATGGTTGAATCTTTATTAGTTCTATTTAATCGAGACCTACTCGGTTTGAAAAGCGATTTATCTGAGTTTGACAATGAAGACGATATTTGGAAAACACAAGGAGATATTGCTAATTCTAGCGGTCATCTAACTCTTCATATCTGCGGGAATTTAAAACACTTTATTGGGAGTATTCTCGGGAACTCGGGATATGTCAGAAACCGAAAATTGGAGTTTTATTCTAATCCAATTCTCCTATCTGAATTAAACAAATTGGTAGACGAAACCCAGTTAGAAGTTGAAAGCACTCTCAAAGACTTATCATTAACCGATCTAGATAAAACATATCCATTAGAAGTATTCGGAAAACCTATGACTACAGAATATTTCTTAATTCATCTGCATGGTCATTTAACCTATCATCTAGGTCAGATAAATTATTTAAGAAGATCCATGAAGGAGAAATAAATCTTTAATGGGGACAAGGTTATTTCTAATTAGGAAAAAAGAAATAGTTCACACCATGAATAGAAGGTAGATCCTTCACCAAAGCTCCTTTGCTCATAAATTTAATTTCATACCCTAGAGACATCATAAACTGAATAAGCTCTTGAGCTTCTTTTGAAGAAGGTTCAGAGTTTATTTCCAACATGTAAATAGGCCGATGTTTAGCTGTGAACTCTATAGCACCCTTCATTACCATTAACTCTGCACCTTCTACATCACACTTTACAAACGAAACTTTTTCCTGTAATTCCAAATCATCAAGTCTCTTTACCTCAACAATAATATCTCCTTCTCCGTCAGTTAAGTGACCTTCATAAAAATTTTCTCCAGAGTGATCGAATTTAGGTATAGAAAAACTTGCTTTTCCTGAAGTGTCACTCAACGCAAAATCTTGCACTTTTACATTTTTAATATCGCATGAAAGCAAGTTGGCCCTTAAGTATCCGTTTACTTCCGGAATAGGTTCGAACGAATAAACCATCCCTCCTGCTCCTACAGCATCAGTGAAAAACTTAGTATAAGCTCCAAAATTAGCTCCTATATCTAAGACTACATCATTCTCACTTATCAGGGTTTTAATAACTAACATCTCCGGTTCATCTTCTCCCGTCAATTCAGAGAACTTATTTAGGTAATGACGGCCTCTCATTTTCTTGAGCACCTTTTTAGGGAGGAGAGGAAATAATATTCTCTTAGCTAATGCTATCATAATCAAGGAGCATATATGTTTTGCATTAATTTGATTTCCTCTATTTGAAGATAATATGGCTTTTGGTCTTTTATATATTCCAATACTGCTCCTTTACCAAGCATTAATCCTGAATCCTCATAAATAACCTCTTCAGTCATTTGAGGAACATTAGGGTCAGAACTATAAATATGTCTATAAGCAGTCAGCGTAATAAGATTTGTACTCGCATCAACACTCATTTTCGGAACTTTATCTCCATTCACCACAAGTGCAGAAAAAGGTACAGCCACGCTATCTATCAAAAGTCGTTTGAACTCTATTCCTTGGTTAAGAACCACATCCATTTTCAACTCATACTTTCGTGTTCCTTTCAGGTTTGACTGAACGCCAGCAAAAGAACTACGACTGGTTAAAAGAACATTCTTAAAAACAGTTTCATTGTCTTGGTATTCATTTATCATCTCTGAAACTTCCGTTACTTGGGTATCAGAAAGCTCTGACTGGCTGTCACATTTACATAAAACAAACGTGAAAATTAATGCTGTTATAGTTATTGTATAATTCATAAATAAGAAATTCCAATTTTCATTCAATTAATGCCAAAAATATAAGTTCTTTGTACCGATTTAACGGTTTACTACTAAAAATCGAATGATTAATCAAACTGCTGACCAATTTGAAACAACTCGCAAAGAAATGGCTTTCCGCGTTAGGCATATATGTGTCTAAGAATCAGAAATATGATGCACTCTTAGAAAAGATTTTAGAGAAAAAGCTGAACTCTAATTCTAATTGTGTCGATGTAGGGAGTCATAAAGGAGAAATTTTAGACCTTTTCATTAAATATGCTCCTAATGGTAAACACATTGGTTTTGAACCAATTCCTCATCTGGTGAATTCCTTGAGGGAAAAGTATAGCCCAGAGATCGTAATTAAAGAGTGTGGATTAAGTAATGAGTCTGGTCAAAAAGAATTCACTCATGTAAAAAATGCTGAAGCGTTTAGTGGCTTTAAAGAAAGAGATTATCAAAACAGACAGGTAGACTTAGAGACTATAACAGTGAATATATCTACACTTGATAAAACTTTAGAAGAAGAGAATATTCAATCAATTGATCTCATAAAAATTGATGTGGAAGGAGCTGAAATGGAAGTTTTACAGGGTTCTGAAAAAACTATAAAAGAATCAAATCCTCTTGTGATATTTGAACATGGAAAGGGTGCCGCAGAGTTTTACAGCACCTCACCTGAAGAGGTATTTAACTTCTTTTCTGAGCGTTGCAATATGGCCATCTCAACTCTTGATGGATACTTAATAGATTCTGCGCCTCTAAGTAAAGAGCAGTTTAAAAACTGCTTTACAGATGGAACAGAATACTATTTTATCGGTCACTAATTCTTATTTAGAAAGAATCAACTTTTCCTGATAGATCAATCCAGAATCTAGAATAATTAGATGATAGACCCCAGCTGTCAAGCTTGAAACATCAATCTGATCTGTATTATAGTTTACCTTATTATACACTTCCTTGCCTCTAGAATCTAAGATTTTTACTTGGACACTTTTATTTGAAGAGTTCTTAATTCGGAAAACACCTTTGGACGGGTTAGGGTAAATTTCAATATTCACCTCTTCCATTTCAGAAATATCCAGACAATTTTCTACAACTACATTCACTACATCTGTAAAAGAACATCCCTCCTGATCTGAGATTGTTAAGTTGATAGGGAAAATTCCCTCTCCGTTTTCTTGAGCTGAAAAATCAAACGTACTGTTATCACTCCCATCCTGCCATTCAAAAATATAGAAACCTGTAGGCCCTTCGAATTCGATAGTCTCATCTAAACATAAAGTTGGATCGGCTCCTAAACTAAATTCTAGGTCATTTCCTGCTTCAAGTGAATATTGAAAAGTATATTCACATCCATTGTCATCTTCTATTTCTAAAAAGTAAGCTCCAGCAGCTAAGTTCTCTAAACTAGGATCAAAGGATTGAAAATTTTCAGGACCTGACCATGAAATTTCATAAGGTTCCTCACCCCCTGAAATATCTGTAGATATGGTCCCGTTCTCTAATTCAGGACATGACACTATCATGCTTGTGAAATTAGGAGCTACTAAGGCAGGGATTTCTATCACGTAGGTTTCCACTGTAGAAAAACCACAATCATTTGTGATCGTACAAGTATATTCTCCACCAGCTATATTTTCTAAAACTCTCTCATCTGATGTAAAATTGTTTGGTCCTTCCCAGGCTACATCGTAATTGATGCCCATTCCATTAATTTGAGGAACTATACCACTCCCTGTCTCTCCCTTAACATTGGCACATTGTACATCTTGTACATAGGAGTTTACCTCAATATCTCCTTCATATGAAGAAACTGTTATTTCCGAAGTTCCCGTATCACCATTCCATCCATCCAATTGGATATAATATGTCTCTCCTACATTCAGGCAGCTTATATAACAGATAGACGCAAATCCCGTGGATCCTTGATCACATCCAACGTATGAATCATCATTACTTGAAATAAGAGTAAAAGAAGAAAAATCAGCACAATTTTCAGCTGAATAAACTGCTATAGCAGTATCAAAATCATTTAGCTCGTTACATGAAGACACCTCATAACTTCCAGTATCTTCAGGAGTAAAGGCCACCCACATAGTATTAGAAGCTCCATCGTTACTTTCACACCATTGCCCATAAGCACCGCAATATCCCTCTGGTGGACTTACTTCTCCTGGACTAGCTGTAGCCTCGGCATTCTCCAAAACAACTGAATCACCATCGGCAAAAATTTCAAAACTTTCACATGGCCTATCTCCGTCTATAAACGCTGGCGTTAAATCTCCTGCAGTAAATGTGAATACATTCCCTGTTCCAGTTCCTTCAAAAAAGGAAGTAATTATTCCATCTTGGTAAATTTCAAAGACTGTCCCTCCGTCACCATAATCATCAACATGAATTATATCAAACTCTTGAGTATTTGCTAAACAAAAAGGACCCTCTATAAATATTTCATTATTTGCATAGCCATTACCTCCTGTAGCATCTACCTCATCTTGAGGCCCTTCACACCCAACTTCAATTATATTTCCAGCTTCAAAAATAGAAGCCAGACCACATTCCTCTCCTTGATCAGTCAATTGCCAATACAATTCGTAACCCCAATTATCTGTGTATAAATGAACAAAAACCTCAGTCTCTCCTTCCTCACATTGAGAATATAGATTTGAACTGATAGTGAATAGCACAAGTAATAGTAAAAAATATTTCATCTTTTCTTCGATTTCATTAAGGTCAAAATCAAATATAAGAAGTATTAAAAAAGAACCGATTTAATTCGGAATAAGAAATCAAATAATAGACCTTTGTCCTATGAATTTATTAGGTCATTGGCATGAATTAGAGATTTTCGAAATTGATAGAGATTTTGTTTATCTGTCTCATCCAGAAGGGTTAACTGAAGAAGTAGAAAAAACTGTCAAGCATAAGCTTACTTTAGAACCTGAGATAGTAATGGAAACTAGACCTATTCTAATTCCAATGGCTCATAATCAAACAACTAAATTATTAAAAGAAGGTACTAAGGTTACTGTGTTTCTTTATAATAAAAAAGATGGCTTGTTAGCTGGTACTATGAATGAGCCACTTATTGAGCTAAATAAATTTGCCTATTTAAAAATAGTGGGAATGAACTCATTTGCCTTTTTTGCGGACATGGGTTTAGATGCTGATTTGTTTATTCATAAAAGAGAAGAAGGCATACAACCTGAGATCAACAAGAAGTACATCGTTACTCTAAGAATTGATCAGATGACTGGTAAGCTTAATGGAGATTTTAATCTAGACAAATTTCTAGAGAGAAGAGGATACAACTATGAGGTGGCTGACAAAGTTAAATGTCAAATCGTAGGGAAATCCGAAGGAGGTTTTAAAGTAAATGTAGAAGATAAATATTGGGGTTACTTAAAATCATCTGAAGCTGTTACTCATATTAAAATGGGAGCTCGATTTACCGGTTTTATTGAAAATAATAGACAAGGTTCATTGATCATAAGTATGCAGCCTTCTGAAGAACAATCAATAAAAGATGCTTCACACAAAGTACTATTGATGGTACAAGAGATGAAGTATGTAAGATTAACGGCAGATTCTGATGAAGAAGAAATTAAACTAAGACTAAAGATGACTAAAGACACTTTTAACAGTGCCGTTAGTGATTTAGCCAGTAAAGGCCTAGTAGTAGCCACCAAAAGAGGAATCAAACTTAAAAAATGATTTATGAAAATTCTTCTTTCACCTGCTAAAAAGCTTAATTATACAGACAAACCTTCTTATAATAATTCGTCAACTCCCGAATTTTCTGATGAAGCAAATTCATTGGCTAACAAGTTGAATAAAACCTCAGCTAAAAAGCTAAAAGGAATGATGCACCTGAGTGATGCGCTTACTCAGTTAAATAAAGGCCGATATGCTGAATGGCCATCGGCACCTGAAAAACAGGCTATACTAGCTTTTAATGGAGATGTATATTTAGGGCTAGATGCTAACTCTTGGTCAAATGAAGATTTAGAAGCTTCTCAATCTAAAATTCGAATTCTTTCTGGATTATATGGAATTCTAAAGCCTTTGGACATGATCAAACCGTATAGATTAGAAATGGGATCTAAATGGGAAATCACTAAGAAAAAAAACAACTTATATAAGTATTGGGGAAACACTATTGCTGCGCACTTAGAAAGTGAAATGAATGATGAAGAGGTGATCGTTAATTTAGCTAGTGCAGAATACTCAAAAGTGATTCTCCCTCAACTTTCAGCAGGCAGAAGAGTAATTACCTGTCTCTTATACAC